>WYBG01000079.1 GCA_011526015.1 Deltaproteobacteria bacterium
AAGAATGAAATTGGAGTGATTGGTATTTCTGAGTCAGGTGTGGGATTAAAAAAGCTTTCTTCGCACTGTTCGACAAGCATCCTTGCTTGTCGAACCAGGCGACGAACAAGGATGTTCGTCGCACCTGAATCTGGGTAGTCCTAAACGATTAATGCTGTTTAAAAAAGTGCATGGTGTCATTCCCACGAAAGTGGGAATCCATAAACTCAGCAGAAATAGTGGATTCCCGCTTTCGCGGGAATGACAAAACAGGTAGGCGAGGAGCATAGCAGCATTACCTGTTTAGGACTACCAAAATCTGAACTGGTAAGGGCCTACTATCAATAATGTGGCATTTTTACCCCTGTTATTGCCGAAGTTCGTTTCCCGGTGAAAGAAGTTAGGCGAGGGCATCGTAGAATTCCAGAGAAAAGACTTAAAGGAGCGCAAACTTTAGTTTTACACTGCGCCAAAAGAAAAAACCACTGCAAAGATGCGAAGACGCAAAGGGTTATTTTCTTCGCGCCTTCGCGCCTTTGCGGTAAAAAAATAACTGAATAAGGTATTCCGCTGTCAAAAGATTTAACGATTGAACCGTCAAATCTTTTGACAGTTATAACATTTTATATTCCAAAAAGTTAACCCTCTCCTCACCTCCCCCGCTGGTAAACCTTTGACGCTTTTTCTCCCTTAACCCACTGCTGAGGTTTTCTCCTTCATACGAAAAATGCATCGCGTTAAGCCAATAAAGCCAACTAATTATCGCCCCCACACCTGCTTCCCACCAATTCCTGGCATTCCCTTTGTTTAATTTCCCGGCAGCCTTGATGGCGAATAAAGATCGGCAAACCGGTCTCGTTTCGGAGCGCGCCCGAATGGATCGCCGAATAGATTTCAAATTTAACCCAATAAAGGAGTCAGCATGAAGAAGTCCGGTTTTTTGATTGCAGCCATGCTGGGGGTATTGATAATCCTGACGCTTCCCGCGCCGCTGCCGGCCAGCAGCCACCGGGAAGCGCCCCTGATCAGCGCCGATCCCCTGGCAGACAATACCGATTTGTATGCCTTCCGCGCCCCCGATGACCCGAATATGGTTGTCATCGTGGCGAATTATATTCCCCTGGAACTGCCCGAAGGCGGTCCCAACTACGCCACTTTTGGCGAGGGGATTCGCTACGAAATTCATATAAAGAACCAGACCAGCGTGGGCGCCCTGGGAACCGCGAAGGATGACATTACCTACCGGTTCACCTTCACTCAGGTGAATGAAGACCCTACCACCTTCTTCAACATCCGGCTGGGGATGCAGAACCTGAAGACCACTTACACCGCGGAAAAGAGCACTGACGGCGGGGCGACTTTTTATCCTATTGTCAGTAACGGGATCGTACCGCCCAATAACATCGGGCCGCGCTCCATCGAAGGCGGGGCGGGATTGAATACTTCCTACGCCGCCCTGGTGCAGAATGCCATCGCCACGGCTGCCAGCGGGGAAATCATTTTCTGCGGCCCGCGCGACGACGTTTTCTTCGTGGACCTGGGCGGGGTGTTCGACCTGGGACAAACCCGCAGCGCTTTCGGAACCGATCCTTCCAACGCCGGCAACGCCCGCGATGCGGTAGCCGGTTTCAATACCCACTCCATCGTTATGAAGATCCCCATCAGCAATTTGCAGAAGGACGGCCTGCCGGTAAGCCAGGCGAGCAGCATTCTGGACCCGGATTTCGTTATCGGGGTGTGGGCTTCCGCCAGCCGCCAGCAGCTCCGGGTTCTCTCCCCGATGGGCTGGCCTCCCGTCAACAGCGGGCCCTGGATTCAGGTCTCCCGGCTGGGCATGCCCCTGGCCAACGAAGCGGTAATTCCCATCGGCGAAAAGGATTACTGGAACGCGGTCAGCCCCTACAGCGTCGATGAGCAGAACTTCGTGCCCTACTACGCCAACCCGGAAATCGGCCTGTACATGGACGACAGCCAGTTCGGCGGGGCGGTGCCGGCGCTGGCGGCGCTGCGGATTCAATCCGCGTCTTATCCCGCCATCGGGGTGATTCCCGGCTACAGCACCCCCGGTTTTGATTTCCGCAACGGAAAAGACGGGGCGTTTGCCGCGGCCTTCATCCCCGGGATTGATTTTAGCGGAACCGCCATTGCCGTGCCCACCGGCCCGGCTGCGCCGGGAATGCCGATCCAAACCGCCCTGGTAGCGCCCGGGGAACCGCGCCGGGCAGATATCTTCCCGATTTTCTACTTCGGGGTGCCGGCGCTGAAACCTTACGAGCTGGCCACCGGCAAAACCGGCGGGCCGCTCAGCAAAGGCAAGCCGTTTATCCACAATTTCCTGCCCATAACCAGCGATAACGGGGTTCTCTACGGCGGGGACATGCTGCGCCTGAATATGGCCACCCCGGTGACCGACCGCGGCAGCACGGAATTCCAGCAAAACGCCCGCATGGGCTTGATCCGCGCCGCGGTGATCGGGCTGACCGACCCGGCCTACGCCGATACCACCCTCCAGGCCATTGCGCACATGGACGGTTTCCCCAACGGCCGGCGGCTGGAAGACGACGTTACCACCATCGCCCTGCAGGCCCTGGGCGGGCTGGTTCTGGCGGCAGTAGGATTCCCCTTCGATGACGCGATTGCGCCGGATTATTCCGACCTGGCTTCCCCGATGTTAGTTGCGGAGCTGACTTACAACGCCGGGCCGACCGCCAACGATCTGCCGATCCTGGCCGGCTTCCCTTACCTGCCGGATCCCCATCGCGGGTACGATTACGTGAAGCAATTGACCGCCATGCCCCCCGCGGGCACGGTAGGGATTTCTTCCCCCATGGGCTTGAGCGTGCCGAAAGGATTCATTCTGGAGCAAAATTATCCCAATCCTTTCAACCCTTCCACGACCATCAAATACCAGATTTCCAAAGCGGATCTGGTGCGCCTGCGGGTGTTCGATACCCTGGGGCGGGAAGTAGCCACCCTGGTTAACGAGCGCCAGCCGGCCGGGATTCACACCATTAACTGGGAAGCCCGGGGACTGGCCAGCGGAACCTATTTCTACCGCCTGGAAGTGGGCGATGAATTCGTTGCCAAAAAATCGGTCTTGCTGAAGTAGAACCGGTTTGCGGAAGGATAAGTGTTCAAGTGTTTGTGTGTTCATGTGTTTAAGCAGCCTCACACATGAACACATGAACACGAATTTTTCACCGGAGAGGTTATGAAAACCCTAAAATTCTTGTTGGCAGGTGTTATCGGTTTGTTTGCGGTTGTGATTGCGGTTTACCTGCTCTCTGATCGCCCGGATGCCGTGCGGGAGATTCCGGCCCTCTCTCCCCGCTCCGCAGCTTTTCAGAATTCCGCAGAGTTCGCCAGCCTGGTGAAAAAAGCGGAAAATTACCGCAGCGAGATTCGCCGACACCCGGAAATCGCCCAAAACTACGTGGAGTTGAGCTGGATCTTTTTGCAGGAGTCGCGCATCACCGGCAATCACCACGAATACGTCCCCAACGCGCAATGGCTCATCGACGAAGCGCTGCGCCGCGATCCGCAAAATTTTGAAGCCGCAGTTACGAAAGCCTCCATTTTGCTCACCCTGCACCGCTTTGCGGAAGCGCGCGAGTTGGCGGAAAAGGCGGTTTCGGCAAATTCTCACAATGCTTTTGCTTACGGTGTGCTCACCGACGCGTACGTGGAATCCGGAGAATACGAAAAAGCGCTGCAGGCCTGCGACAAAATGCTGAACATCCGCCCGGATTTGCGTTCCTACGCCCGGGCTTCCTATTTGCGGGAGCTGCACGGGCAGCGGGATGCGGCCATCCAGGCCATGAAGCTGGCCGCGGACGCCGGGGTTTCCGGCCAGGAGGAGCGCGCCTGGGTGTTGTATCAATTAGGCAATCTGTACCTCAACCGGGGGGCGCTGGATACCGCGGCGTTCATCTTCCGGGGCATTCGCGAAGAGCGGCCCGATTACCCCTGGGCGCTCAGCGGGGAGGCGGCGGTGAAAGCGGCCAGCAAGGATTATCCCGCGGCCATCGAATTGCTGGTTCAAGCCATGCAAATCAGCCCGGAACATGCTTTCGTGGAGCAGTTGGCGGGAATCTACCGCGCCATGGGGCACGGCGAGGGCGAGCAGGAAATGGTTAATAAGGCGCTGGAGGCGTTTGCGCAGCATGAGAAAGACGGCTGGAACATCGACCTGGAGTACGCCCGCTTCTGCGTGGAACACCAGGTCAATCTAACGGAAGCTCTGCGGCGGGCGGAACGGGAATACCATCGCCGCCCGGAAAACATCGACGCGCTGGAAGTGTACGCCTGGGCGCTGCACCAGAACGGGAAAAGCAGCGAAGCCCTCCCCCTGCTTCACAAAGCCATGCGCCTGAATACCCCCCGGGCGGAATTGTATTACCGCGCCGGGATGATTTACCACGCCGCGGGGAAAAACGAGCTATCGCGAGGCTACCTGGAACGGGCTTTAACAGAAAATCCTTTTCTAAGCGGAGGGTATGCGCAGCAGGCCCGGGCGGTCATCGCTTCCCTGCCGAAAATGACCTCAGTGCACTGAAAATTGATGAACGATTGCCACGCTTCAGCGTGAGCGAAAAATCATTGCCGGTTGTGAAAACCCATTTTCATCTGGCTAAAGCCAGGCAATCAGAATATTCTAAAAAGGTACAGATTCATGCGATTGCTCAGGCACTATCTTTTCACTTTGGCGCTGCTGGCCGGCTCGCTGCCGCTAACGGCGCACGATATCCATATCAGCTACGGGGAGGCGCGGGCCGGCGCGGGGGAGCTCAACGGCAGGGTTTCGTTTTATAAAGATGATTTCCTGAAAGCGCTGGCAAATCGGCGCGGCGACGGCCGGGGAGAGGATTTTGCTCAACTTGCCCGGGAGTATTTGCAGGATCACCTTACCGTGACGGCCAACCGCAGCCGGCAATTAAGCCTCACCATCACCGAATTCGGCCAGGATGGGGCTTCCATCTGGTTCCGGTTCAAATTTTCCTGCGGGGAGAAAATCGCTTCGCTAACCATCCGGCATACCGCGCTGTTAGAAGAATTCGGCGACCAGATGAATCTCTTGACAGTTCACACCGGCGAAGATTCGCGGAGTCTTATTTTCAGCAAAGCTTCCCCGGAAAAAGCTCTTGATTTTTAATTCAGCGAGGTGGATCATCGAAACGCTTACCCTCTTTCTTGAATTAGGATTCCGGCATATCCTGGAAGGCTACGACCACCTGCTCTTCCTGGCCGGGCTGATTGTGGTAACCAGGGATTGGAGGCCGCTGTTGGGAGTGATAAGCGCCTTTACGGTGGCGCATTCAACTACCCTTTTCCTGAGCGCGCTGGAAATTCTTTCCCTCAACCCGGCGCTTACGGAGACGCTCATCGCTGCGTCCATCGCCTACGTGGGAGTGGAAAACGTAGTACGGAGGGAGCATTCCTGTCGCTGGCTGGTGGCGGGGGGATTTGGGTTGATCCACGGGGCGGGATTTTCCGGCCACCTCACCGCGCTGTTAAAGAGCGTGATGGGAGCGGGCAACGTCTGGCCGCCTTTGATCGGTTTCAACCTGGGCATCGAGGCGGGGCAGGCCGCGGTAATCGCCGTGGTACTCCCGGCCCTGTGGCTGCTGAAAAAATTTGCCCGGTTAGAAGCGATTCTGCCGGAAATATCGCGCATGATCGCCGCGGTGGGTTTGTTCCTGGTGATCTCACGGATTTGGGGAGTTTAGGAAGAAATTTTTTCCAAAGTACGATTCGGGGGCAATTTCAGTTGTAGCTTGTTTCGCCGCTCTGCGGCGGATACGCCAGCGGAGAGATTCTGCCTCCCATCTTAACCAATTTTTGAGCGATTGACTCTTTTCATTAGTTTTGCGATTTTTACGCCGAAGGCGTTAGACATCACAGCCCAGGGTTTCCCGCTTGCGGGACACCCTGGGGAATGTACGATGGGGAAATGGCTCCCATACCCCAACGGGGTTAAACAAAA
>WYBG01000541.1 GCA_011526015.1 Deltaproteobacteria bacterium
CGGACTTGAGCGCCATTTCATAATTCCGGGGCGCATTTTCCACCACTGCCGCACTCTGCGCCAAACCGGCCAGGCTCAGCACTGCGATCCACATCATCACCATTGTTTTCATGACCTTCTCCTTTTTCTGTTTAGGTTCATGCCTTATTTTCTCTATCCACTCGTCGTTTACGGGGCCGGAAACTGGGAAGATGTCATGGGGTGGTAAAGGGTTGTCAAAAGATGTCACGGTTCCGGCCCCGGGGCCTGCCGGTTAACGATATTGTCGGGTTGGGGGGGCGCGGTGAGTGGTGAGTAGTGGAGTGGTTGCTAAAGGGGAACGCGCAATTACCTCTCACCATTCACCCCTCACCACTCTACCATTTCCATTGTTTTTAAGAGGATGGCGTTATAAACTTCCGGGCGCAATAGAGCGGAGATAAAGCCGAATGCCGCGCCGGGACGCCGCATTCCGGCAAATTGAACAAGCCTCAGCCTTAACGAAAGGTCAAGAAATGGAGAATCTTTCTGATCCCGGGGAAAATAACCTCTTCCCGCCGCCTCCCGATGAGCCGCAAATCCGGGTGGGCATCAGCAGCTGCCTGTTAGGCATGGAAGTGCGCTACGACGGGGGGCATAAACACGATTCTTTCCTCACCCGAACCCTGGGGCGCTACTTCCAGTGGATTTCGGTGTGCCCGGAAGTGGAGATCGGGATGAGCGTTCCCCGGGAAAACATTCGCCTGGTGGGAACCGCAGGAGATCCCCGCCTGATTGGCGCCAAAAGCGGAACGGATTACACCGGGAGAATGAAAACCTATGCCCGGGTGCGGGTGGAAAAACTCGCCCAATCGGAGCTGCACGCTTATATTTTGAAGAAGGATTCTCCCTCCTGCGGGATGGAGCGGGTGCGGGTGTACGGTCCCAACGAAATTCCCACCCGCGACGGGGTAGGCATGTATGCCCGGGCGCTGATGGAGAAATTTCCCCTGATGCCCATCGAGGAGGAAGGGCGGCTGAACGATCCGCGCCTGCGGGAGAATTTTATCGAGCGGGTATTTGCCTATTACCGGTTAAGGGAATTCCTGAAAAGCGTCTCCCGGCCCGGCGACCTGGTGAAATTCCATACCCGCCATAAACTGACCCTGATGTCGCACAGCCCGAAGCACTACCGGGAACTCGGGCAACTGGTGGCCCGGGCGGGAAAATCGAACTTCGACGCCGTCCTGGAAGAATACGCCGCTCAATTCATGGCCGGTTTGAAGATCAGCGCCACACCCCGGAAGCACGCCAACGTGCTCTATCACGTGATGGGATATTTCAAAAAAAACCTGGACTCCGCGGACCGGCAGGAGATGGCGGCGCTTATCGAACAGTACCGGCAAGAATTCCTGCCCCTGATCGTTCCCGTTACCCTGGTAAAACACCATCTTCGCCGCCACCCGGTACCGTGGATGGAAGAGCAGGTTTACCTGAATCCCTATCCCGGAGAGCTGATGCTGCGAAATTTTGTGTAATCGCGCGGGGCAAGCCCTACCAGAGCAGCAGCACTGCCAATGCCGCGATTACCGCCGCCAGATAGGCGGAGCCGGCCAGCCCTAGAATGGGAATGAGAACCAGGCTGGCCAGGATCGATCCGGCGCAGCCTCCGGCCAGGTCCGCGGAATAGAGCGGGGAAATAACCGCCTGGCGGTTTTCTACCCGGTAGAGGCTGGCCAGCGAGAAAATACCTGCGACCAGGAATCCGGCAATTCCTAACAAAATCGCGGCGGAAAGAAGCCCGGCCAGGACTTCCGCGCTAAATCCGGCTGCAAACAACAGGTTCGCCACTACAAAACCGCCCAGCAACGCCAGCCCGGTTTTTCTCAGCCGGGAAATATTCCCGGAATGGTTCCGCAGGTACGCCTCGGTTGCAAAAGCTCCCAGCGCCAGCCCGGCCATAAAGGCCATCAACAAAATCCCGATATTTTGGTACAATACCCCATTATGAACCTGGTATTGCAGGATCACCAGGGTTTCCGTAACCATACCCAGGAAACCGGCAATCCCAGCCAGCGCCATCCGCCGCAGTGCCATATTTCGCCGCGCCAGGAGCATCAGGAGTATCCCCACCGCGCCTGACAGCAGCATATTTCCCCCGGCGTGCCCGGAAGTGGAGATATCCAATTGCGCCAGCGCCGGAAAAAATTTGGAAAGCCAGATGGCAATGGTGTACTGGTAACAAACCGGGCGGGCGTCGCTGTTTACCGGCGCCGGGGTTTGTGCCAGCAGTTCGGCCACCCGGGAAAACCGGTCATTGGTGTAGAGATAGCGAACATAGGGCGGGGTAACCATCCGGACGGGCAAGTTTTTTTCCGCCAGCCGGCCGCTCAGGATTTCCGGGTCGCGGGGCAGGAGGGCCGGGGAGGCGATGAACAGGCTGGCCACTCCCGGCAATACCACCGTTTCCGGAAAAACCGTCTCCAGCGCCCGGAAGATACTGCTGTTCCGGCGGGCCAGTTGGGGCGACCATAAGTTTTCGGCGGAGCGCAGGCGGAACGCCAGGATACCCCCGGGGTTGAGCCGGTCGGCGCACTGTTCAAAGAATTCACGGGTGTAGAAACGATTGGCCTGTCCGGAAGCCGGCTCCGGCATACCCACCAGGATCACGTCGTAAGAAGGGCAGCCATCCAGGAAGCTGCGCGGATCGGCGAAAATGATGCGTAGATTCTCGGCTTGCAAGGATCGGCGAATTTCTTTCGGTAAATAGTTTTGCGCCAGGCCAATCCAAACCCGGTTTAATTCCACGTAATCGATTTGCTGCAAGGGATAATGAAGTAGCTCCGCGATGATCCCCTCGCTGCCGCCGCCCAGCACCAGCACTGTTCGGGGATCGGGGCGTTGCAGCATTGCCAGGTGTGCGAATTCTTCCGCAGCGGTCCCCTCGGTCTCGAAAGCCAGGGCGTCGTTCTCGAACACCGCCACCTGGCCGGCCCGGGCGGTAATGGTCACCCGGCTGTAGGGAGTATCGCGCGATGCTACCAGGAAAGGGTGGTTCCAGGCGCTCAAGCGGCGGTCGATATCAGAAGATTTCCATCCCGCAAATAAAATAATTGCCGCCAGAGCCACTCCCCCGGCAGGGATGAAGCGGGAGGTCTTTTTATCCCGGTAAAAGAAAATTACCCCCACGGATACGAGGCTGCACAACAGCGCAATGGAAAGATTTTGAATCCCGAATTTTAGCAGCAGGGTGGCGGCAAGCCCGCCTGCCAAACCGCCCCCGCTTTCGACGGCATAGGCGCGGGCCAGGGTTTTTTCCCGGGCAACGTATTGCCGGGCGGCCCACTGGAATAATAATCCCAACAAAATGCTAAGCGGCAAAAGCGCCAGCGCCATCCCGGCCATCTGCTGAAAAAAGGGCAGGTACGCCCCGGGAACCCCGCCGAATAACAGCCGGGAACCACGGATGAAAGCCACGTCCAACGGCAACAGAGCGCCCACGGCGATCCACAGCAGGGCAAGGTGTGAATGAGAGGGAAGAAAACTCCGCCGGCCCAGGGCGGCGCCGATAGCGCTGCCCAGCATCCAGACCGCCAGCGCCAGGATGTAAATCAATTCAACCCCGAAGAAGGCCACGTTCAATTCCCGGAGGATAACCACCTGGCCGAGAATGGAAATAAATCCGACGATGAGAAGATAGATAACCACGGGAAGCGAGCGATACGAATTGAGGATTGAAAATTGAAGATTTAAGATTTAGGGGGCGCATCTCAGAAAGCAAATTCTAACCCCGAACGAATGTAAATAACTACCGGTTGATTCCGAAATCCGACTCCTGGAACACAATCGCCTGAAAGGTAAATAGCTGCGTATCTTTTCCCCAACTGCCGGGTTTAACTCCCGCCTTGAGGCAGAGATGATCCAGCATTTCTTCGCAGGTCCAATGCCGTTCCGCGGCCACCTGGGGGAGAAAAACCGCCTGGTGACCGTTTTGTTTGAGCAAAACCCCGTCGCGGCCCACCGCAATCTGGTCGGCGCCGTCAATCGCCTTGCAGGGCGTCAGCACGGAGATTTCGATTTCGATTTCCGGAAGCTCGTCGTGGGTAAGCGGCTCGAAGCGGGGATCTTCAAAAGCGGCCTGCAAGGCCATTGCTCCCACTATCTCACAGAGCGGTTTATCCTCGTTCATGTGCCCGATGCAGCCGCGCAGATCGCCGTTTTTTCTTAAGGTAACGAAGGCGCCGCATTTTTGGTACAACGCAGGGGAAAATCCCCGGGGCAGGGGAAGCACTTCGCCCTCCAAAAAATAGCGAATGGTTTTGCGGGCGAAGGTCAGCAGCATTTTTTTGTCCGCCCCGGCCAATTCCCCGCACCCTTTGGCGGGCGCTGATTCAAGCAACTCTGCTTTGGGGTTGCAATTTTCCTCCCGGCTCAGCGCAACCGCCCCATAACCCACCACCCTCCTTTTGCTGCCGAGGGGGGTTTGCCCGGAGTTCGCATAACTGATGATGGTTCCGCAATTGGCGCCCAGTTCTACTGCCGCAGCGATGGCGGCCAGCATGGGCGCTTCCCCGCAGGCGCAGGTGGCCAGGTTCGCCACGTCGCGCTTCATCTGCGCCCGGATTATATCGTGCAGATAGATAGGATCGAGTTTCACGATAGCCTCGAGAGTTTGATGATCCACTTTGACCGCGTCATCGTGAGCGGGATAATGGGAAAGGTCGGAGCTGGCAACGATCAGCGCCCGCCGGCTATGGAGTATTTTTGCCAGCGCCCGCCCGAAATTCAGGCACAAATCCGGGTCCGGCTCCCCAATCACCACGGGAAGTATTTTTACCCCCGGGAAGGCGTATTGCACAAAGGGCACTTCTACTTCCACGGAATGTTCCTGGTGGTGCAGCTCCGGTTCGAAGCGGTATTCTTTGCCGGATTCGATCAGGCTGTCCGCCAGCGCCTCGTCGATCTCTGCCAATCCTAAGGGGGTTCGAAATCCTTTACGGGGATAGATGGAAACCCCGCTAAACCCCGGGGTGGTATGGTTGGTACCCAGGATGACAATGAGATCGTAGGAAAACTTCCGCGCCTGGGTGAAGGCATCGGCGGCAATCTGCCCGGAATAAATATATCCGGCATGGGGCACGATGAGGGCCAGCGGCCGGCTCACCGACGCCGGTTTGGCATCCTGGAAAAAATGCTCCAGGGCGGCGCGCAATTTGGCGGGGTCGGCCGGGTAAAATTGACCGGCCACGGCCGGTTTGCGCTCACCTATTTTTGCGTATTTGTCTCCGGCAATGACATAAAAACTCCCCATCAATAACATCAGCAAAAGAGCCAGAAAAAGTAAACATGCTTTCATTTGGATTTCGCATCATTTTAGAGTAACTCATACCGTTGCTTCCCGAATCTATGATAAAAAACCTGTCGCGACTATCATTATAAACCGGTGCTGCCGCCATTGGCAATTGGTAATTTTACCCTGCCCCTGCCCCTGCCCCTGTTCCTGTTCCTGCTCCTGTAATTGCCAATTGCCAATTGCCAATTGCTAATTGGCAATTTTACCCTGCCCCTGCCCTACGCCCACACCCCCGCGACAGGATGGTTGCAAAAGTTGCAACGTCCCTTTTTCAGTTGTATTTCCAGCACGAAAAAGCCGCTCCGCCGGATGACCACGCTGCCGCAGCCGGGGCAGTAAGTGTTATTTCCCGGGTGCCCGGGAACATTGCCCACATACGGGTAATGAATTCCTTTTTGCAGGGCGATTTCCCGCGCCCGCTCCAGGGTGGCCACCGGGGTTGGGGGAAGATTGGGCATCTGGTAATCGGGATGGAAACGGGTAAAGTGGATCGGCACGTCCGGCCCCAATTCTCCCATTACCCATTCCGCCAGGCCGGCCAGCATCGCTTCGGAATCATTCAGGGTGGGCACCACCAGGTTAACGATTTCCAGGTGCGCCGCGCTTTTCGCCGCCTGCTTGATGCTGCGCAGCACCGGCTTCAGCGCCGCGCCGGAGACGTTGCGGTAAAAATCATCGCTGAATCCTTTCAGGTCTATTTTGATGGCATCCAGCGTCTCGCACATCTCCGTTAGCGGATCGGCAGTCATGAATCCGCAACTGACCAGGACGCTGCGGATGTTTTGCGGCCGGGCCGCCCGGGCAATATCCAGCAAATATTCCGCAAACACGGTCGGCTCGTTATAAGTGAAGGCGATGATGAGAGCGTTTCGGGAAGCCGCGGCGTTGACTATCGCCTGCGGGGCAACGTAATCCACCGGGTAATCTTCCGGGCGAGCCTGGGAGATTTCCCAATTCTGGCAGAATTTGCAGGCCAGGGGACACCCGGCAGTGGCGAGGGAGTAGGCGTTCGTCCCGGGGAGAAAATGGTAAAAGGGCTTTTTTTCAATCGGGTCAACGTGAATGGTGATGGGGCGGCCATAGACCAGGCTGCGCAATTCGCCTTTCACGTTCATACGCGCCCGGCATTTGCCGCGCTCTCCTTCCTTGAGCATACAGCCCTGGGCGCAGAGCAGGCATTTCACGATGGTTTGTTCGTGCGGGTGGGTTTTCTCTCCTGCAATCTCGCCGGGCGCATGGCAGCCCAGGCAATCCGGGTTGGGCATGGCGGTGGAAATCCAGAAGCGCGCCCGGGGGGCTTCCTCCGCCAGCCCGCTCAACAACGCGGCGGCGTTCAGTTCAGGATTCATGAGATCGAGCAGCCAGGAGGGATGGGATAAAGCAATCCCCCCGCCGCCCAGGATCACGCCGTAGCGGGCGGCTTGTTTGAGAAATTCCCGCCGGGAAAGAGGTTGGCCGGTCATGGCCTTCTCCTCATATATGATTGCTTTATTTGCCTTGCTCGAAAGGAATTTAATAAATAATTCGGAAAAGGGGAAATATTAAAATGAATGGCAGGCATACCCGGCCGGTTCTACGAAACAGGGGCATTTTATCCCCTGTTTACCGAGATCATTACCGGGTAGAGACGCAACATATTGCGTCTCTACGAAAACCCCGCGTTACCCTCGTAAAAAAAATTGCGCCGAGAAAAATTGTATGCTCTGCCAAATTCAAACGCTTTGTGTTAAACCGCTTTTTTATCCTTCAACCTTTATCCTTTATCCTTAACAGGTGTTCTTACCCCCCCGCCAGCCGCCACACCTGCGCCACGAAGAAGCATACCAGCATTCCCATCGCCACCGGCAGCAGGGCGGATACCGCGGTCCATTTGGCGCTGCCGGTTTCTTTATAGATGGTGTAGATGGTGGTGGAGCAGGGGTTGTGGATCAGGCTGAAGAGCATCAGGTTGATGGCGGTCAGCAGGGTCCAGCCCCCGGCGCTGAATACCGTCAGGTAAGCGGAATCGTCGCCCAACTCGAACATCACCCCGGCGCCGGCCCCCACCCCGGCCAGGCCCGCAACCAGCACGGTCAGCATCAGGATGGTGGGAATGACGATCTCGTTGGCCGGAATGGCGATGATGTAGGCCAGCAGAATCACCCCGTTCAGGCCGATCAGCCAGCCGAACGGATCCAGCCAGTTCACGATATATTCGGCAAGGCTCGCCCCGGATACCTGGATATTCGCCAGCAGCCAGATCACCGCCCCGGCAGGGATGGCAAACACCACCGCGCGCCAGAGCACGAAAATGGTGCGATCGACCAGCGAGGTATAGAGGGTTTTGAGAATGCGCGGGGGGCGGTAGGGCGGCAGTTCCAGGCTGAAGGTGGAAGCTTCGCCGCGCAGAATCGTGCGCGAAAGCGCCCAGGAGACCGCGAAGGTCAGGAACACTCCCAACAGGGTGATGCCCACCACCGCCGCGGCAGAGACGAACCCCGCCAATCCCGTGGGGGCCAGCGCCCCGATGAACAGGGAAGCGACCAGAATCTGCGTCGGCCAGCGCCCATTGCAGAGCGCAAAATTGTTGGTGATGACGGCGATCAGCCGTTCCCGGGGGCTGTCGATCACCCGGGTGGCGATGACGCCGGCGGCGTTGCAGCCGTAGCCCATGCTCATGGAGAGCGCCTGCTTGCCGTGCGCCCCGGCTTTGCGGAACATATTATCCAGGTTAAAAGCGACCCGGGGCAGGTAGCCGAAATCCTCTAACAGGGTAAAGAGGGGAAAGAAGATCGCCATGGGCGGCAGCATCACGCTCACCACCCAGGCCATGGCCAGGTACATCCCGTCGATCAGCAGCCCGTCTAACCACCAGGGAATCCCGATGCTCGCTGCGAAGGACTTCA
>WYBG01000009.1 GCA_011526015.1 Deltaproteobacteria bacterium
ATCGAGCATCAAGCATCGAGCGTCAGCGCCCAAACCACACAAACACATGAACACTTGAACACTGAGATTACAATTCATAGCTGAAGCCGAGCGAAAACCTGCGCCCGGTTTTGTATTCCCGGCGGACGTATTCGACTCCTTTGTATTCGTGGGTAAATCGTATCGCGGCGTCGAGCAGGTTCATCGCCCGGATGTTCATGCTCAAACCGCCTAATATCCGCTGGCCCAGGGTAAAATTCAAGCTGCTGCGCGACTTTTCGTAAACGTCCGGGGTCGCGTTGCTGGTCACTTCCGCCAGGCGATCCCCAAAGGCGTTATAGTGCAGGTCTGCAGTGGTGCCGGTTGTGAAATTATCATAAGCCAGGCTCAGGTTGAGCAGGTAGGGAGACTGGCCTTGCAGTGGGCGGGTATTCTCTGTGAATTCGCTCCTGCCCGGGTCAACCTGGCGGATCTGGTCTAACTTTTCCGCCGGTATATCCACCCGGGAGTTCACCACCGCCAGGTTGAACCCTAAGCGGAAATTCGCCAGCCAGGGATGGACAATATCCAGTTTTTTACGGGTTTCGATTTCCACCCCGATAACGGCGCCCTTATCCACGTTCGCGTAAGTGACTTCCGGGTTATCGGCGCTGCTCTCGGCGATGATGGTGCGTTCGATGGGGTTTTTGAACTGTTTGTAAAAAACGCTGACGGCGTAAATTTCACCGGCGCGGTCAAACCATTCCCAACGTACGTCGAAGTTATCGATCAGGCTTCTTTCCAGGTTCACATTACCGGTAAACTGGTAATCATTCACGAATTCAAAGCTGGAATAGGGGGCCATTTCCCGCAGGGTCGGGCGGGCCAGGGTACGGCCGTAAGCCAGGCGCAGGTTCATGTCCCGGGAAAGGAGGTAAATTAAATTCAGCGAAGGCAGCCAGTCATCCCCCGTTAACTCACCTTTTCGCAGGCTATCCGACAGGTTAGCATTCGAGCTGGATACTTCCATGCGGGTAGCCTCGAAGCGCGCCCCGCCGATGAAGCGCAACCGTTGCAGCAAGGGGATTTCGACCATCCCGTAAGCGGCGGAAATCCGCTCCGCTCCCGCGTAGTTGCCGCCCCGGGGATCGGGAGACAACTGGATATAGTTCCCAAAAACGTATTCGTTCCGGGTGCTGTCGTAACCAATGATGCCCACGTTTTCAGCCGCAAAGAACGCCTCCGAATCCCCGCTATAGCGGATGTTAGGAGGGCGCTGGTATTCATAGCGGGTTTCTTCAAAATCCCGGTTTTTTTCGCTATAAAATCCCCCGATTTTGAATTTGCCGGCGATGCTGTTCCAGTTTTTGAAGGGAACTTCCAGGTTCACCGCCCCGTTTTGGCCCTCTTCTTCCAGATTGCGAAAGTAACGGGCCGGCTGGGGATAAGTGGAGGGGGTAATGGAGTACAATACCGTATCGCGGTCGGTTCCGGCGACGTTGCGAATCGAATAGTGATCGGAAAAGTAGCGGATGTCCGGCTCATCCTGGGTGTTTTGGGTGAGGGCACCCCGCCAGTCGATCTTCATCCCCAATAAACCGCTGAAATAGTGCTCCCCGGACAACTGGTAGGATTGCAGGTTACGTTCCACCCAGGCCAACGCCCGGGTTTCGAAGAAAGTATTGGTGGCGTCCGCCCCGAATTGCTCCGGCCAGTTACCCACCAGGTAACGGGAAGTAGATTCCCCGGAGCGGGTATATAAGATGTTGAAACCGATTTCGTGGTTGGGGTGGATTTTGGAAGACGCGGTCAGCAAGCCGCCCCAGAGCACTTCATCGCTGCCCTTCTCGTCTTTCAGGGCAATTTGCGAGCTCAGGGAGTCGGTATCGGATACATTGGTTCCTAACTTCCATCTCCCGGTCTCCCCTTCATTATAATATGAGTAACTGTGATTATAAGAAAAGCTGGCCAGGTACCCGAAGGGGCGGCCGAAGAGGCTGGCGTGGTCCCCCAGGGAGAGGGAGAACGAGCCGTCGAGGGCGGATTTTCCCGCGGAAGGCGCCATCACCGGCGCGAATGCTTTGCTGGCCTGGTCTAATTGGTTGGCCAGCTCCGGGTTTTTGCGGGTGGTGCTGCTGGCGCCATTGGGCGGGGCGGGGTTTTGCTGAAGCTCCGCAGGCAGCGCCCGCAAGCCGTCGTCCGTGCCCCTCCAATCCGAGGAGCTGCCGACGTAGGTGAGATACCCGGAATTCAGGCTGGCCTGGGTGTTGTAAGCCGAACCGGCGGACAATTTGAAGGTGCGTTTTTCCGGGTAGGATTTGGTGCTCACGTCCACCATTCCCCCGGTAAAGTTGCCCGGTTTATCCGGGGTAAAGTTCTTGACGGTAACGATGTTATCCAGCAGGTTGGAAGGGAACAGGTCCATCTGCACCGCTTTTTTCTCCGGGTCGGCGCTGGGAAGCTCCGCGCCGTTCAGCATGGTGGCGCTGTAGCGCTCCCCCAGTCCCCGGATATAGACGTATTTGCCGTCCACCACGGATGCGCCGGTCACCTGGGACATCGCCTCCGCGGCGTTGCCGCTGCCGGAGCGGGTAATCGCCTCGGCGCTGATGGCATCGCTGATGGCCACGGATTTCTGGCGTTTTTTCAGCAGGGAAGCTTCGGTATCCTTCATCAAGGTGGCTTCTACCACCACCGCTTCGGATTCGATCACCTCCGGTTTGATGGAGAGATCCAGCTTGGCCGCCTGCGCCGGCAGCACCTTCAGGTTTTCTACCCGGGTTTCCGAATAACCTACATACATGACCACCACGGTGTAAACCGCCGGGGGAACATCCATGATAATGAAAGTTCCGTCCAGATCCGAAGACGCGCCCAGGGTAGTGCCCTCCAGCAGCACGTTTGCACCAATCAGGGGATCACCGGATTCGGCGTCCACTAATTTCCCGAGCACCCGCCCGGGAACAAGCTCCTGGGCCAAGGCAACATTCGGCAAAAGACTGGCAAGGATTGTAAACAGGATCGCGAAGAGCGTTGCCGGCATTCTTATATCGGAAAGCCGCCGGCCTCCCCCCTTTCGGAGCCTGGCATTCGGTTGGTACAGAGTTCGATTCATTTTTTTCTCCCGTAATTAGTGAACCTGTTTTGACTGTTTTAAATCAGGCAAGCCAGTTTAGGGGAGAAATATTACAACTCGGTTAAAGAAAGATGATAGGATCACTAAGGTTGTGCGACGGGAGGGTTGCGGGAAGGCAATGTAATGAAAATAGTAAGGGGATGCGGATAAGCAGGCCTATCCGGGAGGGTAAATATGAAGAGCGGCTGTGAAACGTAACCGTAATGCGTGTTGCGTGACACGTGATAGGCGTGAAACTTACGAAATACGCATTACGCAATACGAAGTGCTTGTCTCGGATGACCTTTTACGCCTTTACCTTTCAAACCGGCAGCGCCGCCGGAATTTCCAGGCCCAGGGACCGGAAACACTCGGCGACATAATCGTTAACGCCTTCGATGCGCACCGCTTTGCCCTTGTTGAGCAAGGAATGGTAAAATTCATCGAACACGTTCAAGGCCGGCCTGGCGAAACCGGTAACGCTGGAAAAATTAAAGACCACTTCCCGAACGTTTGGTTTGAGGAGCAATTTGAACTGCCTGTTGAAGGTTTCGACGTCATCGTCGTCGAGCACGCCAAAGAAGAAAAGGTAAACGGTGTTACGTTTCGGGGATTCATCGGACTGCATTGTGCATCTCCCATGTTTTGAAGATTCCCCGGGGAAATTTGCGTCCTGCCCGGGAGCAACTGGGAATATAATTGCACTATATTGCAGTCCGGTTACATTCCTGGTAAATTTTAAAAAATAGTGGGAAATGAAGGGAGAATCCCTCCAAGGCGATTTTCCTAATGCCGGGCTTTGCGGCGCTCTTCCAGGCCGGCCAGCACCTCGTCGGGTACCTGCAAATCGTTATCTTTTCCGCTGCCCATGCGGACGGAATCTTTGTTGAGGCCGTGAAAATCGCTGCCCCCGGAGATTACGAAGCCCTCTTCTTCCGCCAGGGCGAGCAGCTTTTCGGTGTATTCCCGGGGCATCCCGGAATAATAGGCTTCCAACCCGTCCAGCCCCAATTTTTTCAACTCCAGGATCTTGTCCCGTGCCTCTGCAAAGGTATCATATCTCATTAAATGAGGATGGGCCAGGATGGATAATCCCCCGGCGTCGCGGATCAGTTTCAACGCCGCGGCCTCCCCCAGGGTCTCTTTGTCGATGTAGGCGGGTTTCCCCCTGGCCAGGTACACATCGAACGCTTCTTGCAGAGAGCCAACCACGCCCCGGCGCAGCAGGATTTTGGCGACGTGGGGGCGCCCTATCGCTCCCTCTCCAGCTTCGGCGAGCAATTCTTCCATGGTGACGGGAACATTCAACGAGTTCAGCTTATGAATGATTTTCTCCGCCCGGAGGTTGCGCTGAGCCAGGAGGTAGCGGAGAGTTTCTTTGAGATGGGTGGAAAAAGGATCGATGAACAAGCCCAGCAGGTGCATGTGGCCGTTGTTGGGCAGTTTGCTATCCACGCTAATTTCCACTCCCGGCACGGTAACGACGCCGCAGCGTTTCCCCCACTCCATAAATTCCGCCACCCCGTCGATGGTATCGTGGTCGGTGAGGGCCAGCGCGGAGAGGCCCAGGCGGGCGGCTTCCCGGAGAAGTTCTTCGGGGGTCAGGGTGCCGTCGGAATAGGTGCTGTGGGTGTGCAGGTCGATCATAATCGAAAAACGGCTATAAATTTCGCTTTTGATGATACCGGATAGAAAATGCCAGAGGATCTTTACTGATCCGAAATCCGGCATCCGGTATCTGGTATTCGCTCAAATCACAAGGGAGGCGATGCCGGCTTCTTCCGGGAGGTATAACTGTTGGTACCAACGAATGGTGCGCCGCAGTCCCTCTTCGAACAGAACCCCGGGCTGGTAGTCAAGGGTTTTCTTTAGCAGGCTGATCTCCGCAAAGGAGTGCTTCACGTCGCCGGGGCGCGGTTTTTCATAAAGCGGTTGAATATTCTTGCCCAGGATTTGATTGATCATCGCTACCAGTTCGTTCAGGTTGGTGCGCTGGTGAACGGCGCAATTCATCACCATTCCCGGGGGGCACTCCGCTTCCGCGGCTAAAATGTTGGCCTCCACGGTGTTGGAGATGTAAGTAAAGTCGCGGCTCTGCTCCCCGTCGCCGAAAATCACCGGGCGCTGGTCGAAGAGAATTGCTTTGATGAATTTGGGAATTACCGCGGAGTACTGGGAGTCGGGATTCTGGCGCGGCCCGAACACGTTGAAATAGCGCAGTGAAACGGTGTGCAGCCCGTAAATGCGGGAAAACACCTGGCAGTATTTTTCCCCGGCCAATTTGGAAACCGCGTAAGGAGACAACGGGTCGGGAACCATATTCTCATGCTTCGGGAGGGTAGGACTGTCGCCGTACACCGAGGAAGATGAGGCAAATACCACCCGTTTGACTTTCGCGTCTTTGGCGGCGTGGAGCAGGTTCAAAGTGCCGGAAACGTTGACGTCGTTTGAAGATATGGGATCGCTGACCGAGCGCGGCACCGAAGGCAGCGCGGCCTGGTGGAGCACAAAATCCATTCCTTCGACCGCTTCCCGCACGTTATGGTAATTGCGCATATCGCCTTCGATTATTTCAATTTTATCGAGAAAATCGACCAGGTTTTCACGTCTGCCGGTGGAAAAATTGTCGAATACCCGAACCTGGCAGCCCCGGCGAACCAGTTCTTCAGCCAAGTTCGATCCTATAAAACCAGCACCTCCTGTGATCAAATAACGCATATCCGTATCCCTTCTTTTCTTTCCTTCTCACTTTTCACTTTTCACTTCTAACTTCTCACTTTTCACTTCTCACCCGGCGCCATCTCATATTCCGCCGGTTTCAGCTTGCGCACCTGCTCCTGTTTTACCACAAAGCTGGTGGACTGGTAAATACCGTCGAGCAAAATAGCTACCCGCGACTCCCCGCGGGTTTCCCGCAGGTAGCCGCGAACTCCTGCCAGGGGGCCGCCGGTAATTTCCACGTAATCGCCGGCTTTCAGGTATTCTTCCGGGCGCAGGGCTTCGGCGGATTCGATAACTCGTTTCAACTGCTCGATTTGCCAGTCCGGTATGCGCGCCGGCCCTCCCCCGAACGCAATCAAGCGCACCACGCCGGGGGTTTGCAGCGCGGCCAGCCGGTCTTTCAAATCAAGGTGAATGAACACATACCCGTGAAACAGGGGGGTTTCCACCAGCTTGCGGCGGTCTTTCCATTTGCGCAGCTCTTTTTGCAGCGGCAGAAAGGATTCGACCTTTTTTTCAAGCAATTGCTGGAACACCTTCTTCTCATGGCGCGGGCGCGTATAGAGAGCATACCAGTACATTCCGTCATCCTCGAAATCGAAACGTTCTCGTTAATGGATAATATCGATCTTTATGCCGGCCGCGCTCACGTAACGATTTTCGTGAGGTGAATCCCTTCAAAAAACCGGCACAAGTTTAACCGCCGGCTCCCCTTTTAGCCGTGATATTTGCCAAGTTTGGGGAGATATTTTTATTTCGGAGAGGGAAACCGGGCGAATGGGCCTGCCGGAAGGGGTTCAACAGATGGCGATATCAACGACCAGGTCCTGCTCGATGTCGAACAGCTTCTCATTCTTTTTCTCCAGATCGATGCCGTTGATCTTCTCGACAACCATCTTGAAGCGGGTATTAGCAAAGGATTTTGCCATCAGCGTTCCCTCCACGTTCACGGTTCCGCGGTGTTTTTGATCGTAGTAAGCGACCAGAATGCGATCTTTCGGTTCCAAGGCGGCCAGAACATCCTTCAACCCGGAGAGATCCCGCGCTTCGGAAAGCTCTTCCGCGTCCTGGTTGATGCGGATTTCTTTTACGTCGCCATCGTCGTAGAGGAAGTCGATGATTCCCCCTCCCCGCCGGGCGTACACCATGGTTCGGGAAGTCTCTTCGATGATCTTCCGTTCCACGTTGATGATTTTGCCGGAGAATCCCTCCGGGGAGATACGCGTGATTTCCACGATCACCGGCATATCGTCGAGTTCCCCGTCATACCCGATGCGGTAGAGTTCCACAACTTTGCCGGCGCCGATGGCCTGAATCTGCCGCTTCACCTGCTCCGCAGAAAGCGCCCCGGGGCGCAGGAGCGCGGCGTCGGCTCCCCTGCGGCGAAAAAAGTGGAAAAAACCTCGCCGGTAATAAGGCGCGTGATGCTGAAAGGCAGACTTTGCAGAATAATGTATCTTTTTTGCGTTCATAGACCCTTAGTGAATCACCCCCGGCAAAAAAATTGCCACTGATCGGAAGGGTGAGTGAGATTGATGATTTCGTGGTTAAATTGTTAAATTGCGATCCAACCGTTTAACCATTTAACCATCCGTTACTCCCCTTTTTCCGGCGAATGCGGGAGAAAATCTTAAACCCTCATTCGTTTGTTTGCATTATCGAATATATCATGCAAAGGTTGAGGATCAAGGGAAAAATGTATTTCTCCCGCGGTAGAATTCCATTTTGAATGAACGGAATAGCGTCTTATTTTTGGCCTCCGCAAGTGTAAAACGCGATCCGCGGGTAACAGGGGGGCGTGAGGCGTAGAGCGTGGCCGGTATAGCGTATTGCGTATTCCGTTTTGTTACGCAATACGGAATACGCATCACGCTTCACGATTCAAAATTCTTACTTCCTAACGGTCCCGCAAGCATTATGATCTTCGAGCTTCAGCACACCGACGCCCGCTGCAAAGCCCGGGCAGGAAAGCTATCTACCGACCACGGCGAAGCGCCCACCCCGGCCTTTATGCCCGTGGGCACCATCGGCACGGTCAAAACCGTCTCCCCGCAGGAGCTGCGCCAGTGCCGCGCCCGCATCATCCTGGGCAATACCTATCATTTATACCTGCGCCCCGGCCTGGAGATTTTACGGGAATTCGGCGGGCTGCACCGCTTCAACGGCTGGAGCGGGCCGATTTTGACCGACAGCGGGGGTTTCCAAATCTACAGTTTGGAGGAATTGAAACGGATCAATGAGGCGGGAGTGGAATTCAAATCTCACTGGGACGGCTCCAAACACCTCTTTACCCCGGAAAACGTGGTGGACATCCAGCGCACCATCGGATCGGATATAATGATGGTGCTGGATTACCTTACCGGGAATCCTTCCGATTTTTCAACCGCCGAAAACGCCCACCGGCATACCCTGCAATGGGCGGAACGCGCCCGGGTTCAATTTACCAACACCGCGCCGTTGTACGGCTACCGGCAATTCCAGTTTGGCATTATCCAGGGGGGAATTTACCCGGAGTTGCGGGAGGCAAGCTTGCGCGGCTTGCTCGAAATCGGCTTTGAAGGATATGCCATTGGCGGGCTGGCGGTGGGGGAAGATGCGGAAACTCGCCGCCGGATTACCGATTTTTGCACCGAGCGCCTGCCCGCGCCCTATCCCCGCTACCTGATGGGAGTGGGCAAACCGGGAGATATTCTCGAGGGTATCGAGTTGGGCGTGGATATGTTCGACTGCGTGATCCCCACCCGCAACGCCCGCAACGGAACCGTGTTTACCCGCCGTGGCAAGCTGAATTTGCGCAATACCGGGCACAAAACCGACCCGCAGCCGATTGAAGCGAGCTGCGAATGCTTTACCTGCCGGAACCACTCCCTGGGGTATTTGCACCACACCTTCAGGGTCAACGAGATATACGGGCTGCGGCTGGCGACCATTCACAACCTCCATTTTTACCAGACCCTGGTGAGCGAGGCACGGGAGGCGATTCTAAAAAACAACTTTGTGGCCTACAAAAAGAATTTCCTGGAAAAATACCACGAGGCGTGAAAGTAAGCGCCGGAAGCATAGAAAACCAACGCCGATCCGGAATGCCAGAACCGGCTGTAAAAAAGTTACACAACCGGGAGTTCAAGAAAACCCTTTTTTCTGCGAATATATAAGGATAAGCGGTTCCGGTATGGTATTTGTTGTCTCCCGGCAGTCATGAAGACGAAAATAAGGAGCGCAAGGATGGCTAAGATTTTACCGGTCGGTTTTGTTTTGCTGATTATGGGATGTGCGGCGTGCTTGAGCGCCGCGGAATATTATATCGCTAATGTGCCCGCCAACGGGAACGGAACCTTTTCCAGCCCCTTTAACAATTTCAGCTCGGCCATGGACGCCGCCCAGCCCGGCGACGTGGTGCTGGTGTTTCCCGGGATGTATGAAGACCAGATTACCAGCCAGCGGAACGGAAGCGCCGCCCAGCCTATCACCGTCAAAGCATACGACCCGGCCAATCGCCCGCTGGTGACCAACGCCGGGCAGGTGCTTTACCTGAATCACGCTTATCATATCATCGACGGATTCATTATCGACGGGCAGTTCGGCAACGCTGACGTGGTGCGAATTCGCTCCGGCGGCGACAACGCGATTGTGCGCAATTGCGAGATCAAAAACGGCACCAAAGACGGCATCGACCTCAGCATGGCCGATGACGTGTTGATCGAAAATTGCGAAATTCACCACTTCCTGGCCGGTTCCATCAGCAACCAGATGGATGCGCACGGCATCGTGGCCGCGGGGGAAAATAACCTGACCATTCGCGGGTGCAACATTTATTACGTTTCCGGGGACTGTTTCCAGACCGACCCGGACCGGGGCTACCCCTTGTGGGACAACGTGCTGATCGAAAATTGCAAGCTATGGACCGGGCCGCTGCCGGCCAACGCCGCGGGCTGGAACGCCGGGGAAATCCCCGGGGAGAACGGGGTGGATACCAAAATCAACGAAGAGGCGGTGGGAACCGCCTACCGCGCCCGCATTACCATTCGCAACGTGGAATCCTACGGCTTCGTACCCGGCTACATCAACAACCGGGCGGCGTTCAACATCAAAGAAAAAGTGGAATGCCAACTGATCGCGGTGAAAGTTTATGACAACGAAATCGCCTTTCGCCTGCGCGGGCCGGGCAGCCGCGGGGGCGCTTACGTGACCATCATTAACAGCATCGTCTTTAACAACGACAAAGCATTCCGCAATGAAGACGGGGTCGAAATCCTGCACGTCTATAACAGCACCTTTGATAAGGGCGGCAGCGGGGAGTACTTCCAGAACGTTTCCGGGGGTTATAATTCCGCGGGATTCGATTTGCGGAACTGCCTGTTCATGGGCGCGAAACCGGGCGACGCCTCCCATCCCAGCAATTTATCCGCCGACGCTTCTTTTTTCATGAATGCAGGCGCGTTCAATTATCACTTGAGCGCCAATAGCCCGGCCATTAACGCGGGCGAGGATATTCCGGAAGTAACCCATGATTACGACGGCTACCCCCGTTTGGCGGGCAATTACGACGTGGGGGCTTTCGAATATGAAAGCTCTACCCCGGTTGCGCCCCAGGCCGGCAATGAAATCCGGGAGTTTTTTTTGCATCCCAACTACCCCAACCCTTTTAACCCCTCCACCGCCATTGTTTTCGATACCTCCCGGCCAGGAGCGGTTCGATTGGAGATATTCGACATCCTGGGCAATAAGCTTCGCGCCCTGGTTGAGGAATATCTTCCCGCCGGGCAGCACCGGGTGGAATGGGACGGGCGCGACGCCGCGGGAAGAGCGGCGGCCAGCGGAATCTATTTTTATCGCATAGAAATCGGAGATTTTACCCAGACCCGCCGGATGCACTTACTGCGCTGAGATTCGCAGGCTCAAGTTCGGCGGGATTTTTTTTTCAACAAATTTTCGGAAACAAGAGGTGACGGCATGGATTGCCGCAATGATTTCAACCGGATGAATCGCGGGATGCTCCCGCGGATGTTAACCTGCTTCTGGATATTCGCATTTTCGGCGCTGCTGCAAGGCCAATCCACATTTTTTACCTTCCCGGATATTTACGGCCAGGGATTGCGGATTTCCCCGGTGACCGGGGGGCAGTCGCCCGACGGCCCCACCGTGGTCATTAAAATCATCGACCCCGATAACGGCCCCGGAACGGATTATACATCCTTAGACGATTTTGCCCAGAATGAAAAACGCGACATCGTGAGCGCCAACGAGATCGCCGTGGCGCTGTGCCGCAGCAGCAACGGCTCTCCGGACGGCCCGGCGCAGTTTTACGATTGGGTAACCGACCCGGAGCATTACGTGGTGGTAATGGCCGATGAAGGCCACCGCGCCACCGCCCGCTGGGACGAAACCCGCTACCGGGTGATCGAGTACACCACGGTCAATTCCGAGTGTATCGACGTGGAGATCGATTACATGGTCATCGACGGCCTGCAGATGCGCATCTGGGGCAGCGGGAACAGCAACGACGTGATCGATCCGGAGGAGGGCGGCTACCTGGTGGTGAAAAACTGCTTCATGTGGATGGACCTCACCTCGAATAGCGGCTACGGCATCGACCTGAAATCCGACGCGGATATTTTCAATTGCATCATCAAAGGTACCGGCTCGAAAGGGGTTCTGGTCAAATACGGCGGAGAGGTAAATGTATTCAACAACACCTTCATCGGCTGGAAGAACGCGATTCTGAGCGAGGGCAGCGTAATCCGGGCAGTGAACAATATTTCCCGGGAGGCCTCGGAGGAACCCTACCTCGCCAGCGACGGGGGCATTTTTACCGCGGATTCCGACTACAACAGCTCCGACCAACCCGGCCGGGCGCTGGTGCAGGCTCCCCGTAACGCCAGCCAATCCCCCTGGTACAGCGGCGCTACTCCAACGAATGCAATTTTTGTGAACGCGCCCGGGAATGATTATCACCTCAAACCGGGAAATATTTTTACCCACGCCGGGGCCGGGCCGGCTGCCAACGCCGGCGTGCCGGAACTGGATATCGACCAGGAACCCCGCTCCGGCCCCACCACCGACCTGGGGGCGGATTTCGAGGGTTCGCCGGCCGGCCTGGGAGATTGGGGCGCAGCGCCGCCGCAATCGGCCATTTTGTATCCCAATTATCCCAATCCCTTCAACCCGGCCACCGCGATCAGCTTTCAGATCTCGGGTGCCAGCGAGGTGGAGTTGGCCGTTTTCAATATCCTGGGACAGAAAGTCAGAATGCTGTTAGCCGGCCAGCTTCCGGCCGGTTTGCACCAGGCGCAGTGGGACGGCCGGGATGAAAATGGGAACCCGGCGACCGGCGGGGTGTATCTCTACCGCCTGAGCGTATCTGCGCTGGCGGAAGCGGCAAGCACTTTCGAGCAAACCCGCAAGATGATTCTGCTGAAGTAAAAACCTCACATTGAAGCACAATTTACTCAGGCAGTTTCTGCCGTCGATTTGCCTTAATAAGTTTTTGCTTCTTCCCCTCTAATTCATTAATATTTGCATGTATCCTATTGCACTTAGAAGCGTGGGCAACCGGCGAATTTGTTTATTGGAGGAAGACATAGATGGGAGAAGCGGATATTCTCAGGTCTCTTTTGAAAGAAGACAGTGCTCTTTCATCCCCATATTATATTCAAAATTATGGGGCTGCATATCTCGGAGAAAGCTTAGAAATGCTAAGAAACATTAAAAGTAATTGTATTAATTTGATTCTTACTTCTCCACCGTTTGACTTCCCTAACCCCTATTCCCATACTTTACCTTAACTTCAAGTCTATAAGGCGAACGAGAATGTTGACTATTTTAAGTCGAAGGTGGAGTAATATTTTTAAGGAAATATTAAAACGCACTAATTATGAATTAGTTATTTCAAGCCCATATTTATCAAATGCCGGAATTAAATTCATAATTGACAATCTGAACCCGGTTTTTAGAGAAATAGGCCAAGTCAGCTTAATTACTGATTTATCTCCTATGAATATCTACCACGGTGCAACCGATCCCAAATCTATAAAATTACTAATGGAGAGCATCGAGAAAGTACATTTATGGCATTTACCAAGCCTACATGCAAAAGTCTATATAAGTGATGATACTGATGCAATAGTTACTTCTGGAAATTTGACATCAGGCGGATTGTTCAGAAATTTTGAATATGGCGTCAATCTGACTGAAGAAAGAACTGTGAGATTAATTAAAAATGATATCAGGCTATTTTCAGAATTAGGGGCGAAAATTAGCTATGAAGACATCATAGAATATTGTCACGTCTCAGATGAGATAAAAAAGACCTACACTCAAAAAGAAGAAAATGTTGAACAAACTATTTCAGCCAAGTTCAAAAAGATAATCGAACAAGCCAATGATAAGTTAATAAAGCTCAGATTAGCAGAAGGCCCACCGCATACTGTATTTGAAAAAACAATTTTATACTTATTGAAGAAGCATGGTTCTCTCAGCACCGATCAAATACACAATATGGTGAAAGATATTCACCCAGACCTATGTGATAATACTATAGATCGCGTAATTGATGGAAAAAGATTTGGGAAAAAATGGAAACATGCTGTTAGAACTTCTCAACAGCATCTAAAGAAGAAAGGGTTAATTTATTGGGAAAACGATAAATGGTACTTGGTAAATGGTTAAGCACGTTCAATCTCAGCAATGTGGATAATCACGTTCTCTGAAAAATACTCATAATTTTTATGTTGAAAACCAGATTCATCTTCACAATCTTAAATTTTATTTTGCCTGCAATCTTTTGGGTAGAGTGCAGTTACTCCAACCCGGATTCCACCGCGACCCCCTCCCCCGCCCCTCCCCCAACGGAAGTGGTCAAAATTATCGACCCCGATAACGGCTCCGGCACGGATTATACCTCCCTGGAAGAATTTGCCGTGCGGGAGAAACGCGATCTGGTGGCCGCCAACGAGATCGCCGTGGCGGTTTGCCGCAGCAGCAACGGCTCGCCGGACCGCCCGGCGCAGTTCGACCACTGGATAACCGACCGGCTGCGCTACGTGCGCGTGGTAGCGGATTCCGCCCACCGCGCCGGCCCGCGCTGGGACGATACCAAATACCGCATCATCGAAACCAGCGCCGGGAATTCCGAGAGCATCGACATCGAGATCGACAACATCGAGATCGACGGCATCCAGATGCTGCTGAAAGGCAGCGGCAGAAGCCACGACATCATCGACCCGCAGAAAGGCGATTTTTTCGTGATCAAAAATTGCTACCTGCGCATCGAATTGACCTCCGGCGCCGGCGACGCCATCGACCTGAAATCCCCGGCTTTGATGTTCAACAATATCATCGAGTGCAAAGTGGAGGAGGGGCGGCTGAGCGGAATTATCGCCATGGGTTCTGCCGAGGTGGTCGCCTACAACAACACCATCATCGGCTTTTACTACGGATTCAGGAGCAAGGACAACGCCCGCATCATTGCGGTGAACAATATCGTGCGCGGCGCTGCGGATGGATTTTTAGCTTCTGACCACGGTATCTTCAGCAACGCTTGCGACTACAACAGTTCCAACGTCCCCGGCGACGCCCTGGTCAAAGCCCCGCGCGACAGTTCTCAAATTCCCTGGTTCAGCGGCGGCCTGCCCGACAGCCTGATTTTCATCGACCCCGCCAATCATGATTTCCGGTTACGCCCGGATTCCCCTTTTCGCAACTCCGGCGCCGGCCCGGCGATTGATCCGGCGGTTCCGGCATTCAACATGAGCGGGGAAATTCGTGCGGGAGAGACGGTAAATTTGGGAGCGAACTAAAAGGATTGGGGATTTCGGATTGCGGAGTTTGTGGGACGTCAAATCCAATCCGAAATCCGGATCACTGCCGGTTTTTAGGCGCTTTTCGCCGCAAAACCTCTTTCACCTCGAAATCGGACATACCCGGCAAAAT
>WYBG01000080.1 GCA_011526015.1 Deltaproteobacteria bacterium
CCACGTCGAGGGGCGCGCCGAAAATGGCCATGATCGCGTCGCCGATATATTTGTCGAGGGTTCCCTGGTTCTTCAAAACGATGTGGGTCATCTCGTTGAGGTATTCGTTGAGCAGTTTGACCAGCTCTTCCGGCGCGGTGGCTTCGGAGAGGTTGGTAAACCCGGCCAGGTCGGAGAACAGCACGCTGCAGAGCTTTTTCTCCCCGCCCAACTTTACCAGCTCCGGCTTTTTCAGGAGCTCATCCACCACATTGGAAGAAACGTAGTGGGTGAAAATGCGCTTGATCTCGCGCTTGTCGTGCTCCTCCACCCGGTAGCGGTAAGCGTAGTGAATGGCGTAGGTGAACAGCACGGCCAAAAAGGGCGCGATGACCGGGAGCCAGAGGAATTTCAAGGCAAACGCCAGCCACGCGGTCAAAAAGGCCAGCCCGTACACCGCCACGCTGGCCGCCACCCCGCCCACCGGGCGCAGGAAGGCGAATACCAGCCCGGCAAACACCCCGACTAACAGGATGAACAGAAATTGCCCGCCTTTGGACATCTCCCGGATGAAGTGATTATTGAGAATCTGCCAGAAGACGTTCGCGTGAACCTCCACGCCCGGGAAGCTGGGCTGCCAGGGGGTAGAGCGGAAGTCGCCCAGGCCCGGCGCGGAAGCGCCGATGAACACCACTTTGCCGGCGAAAAATTCCAGGGGCACTTCTTCTTTGAATAGATTATAAAAGGAGATGTAGCGAAAGGTCTTGAAGGGACCGTGGTAATAGACCAGGGTTTTGCTCTTCTCGTCCGTGGGAATGCGCACCGAGAAGCCCGAGGGGGTCAGCAACTCCATTTCCCGGCGCTCCGGGCGCCAGAGCAACTGCTCCACCTCCAATTCCCGCATGGCCATGGCCACCGCCAGGGTGGGATAAACGTGGTCGTTAAAGCGCAGGAAGAGGGGAACCCGGCGGGAGATGCCGTCTTTATCCGGGGAGAGGTTCACCGCGCCGACCCCGGCGCTGGCGTTGTGCAGCTCCGGAAATTCCGGCTCCATGCGGTCGATGGCGTCTAAGCGGAAAATCAGTTCATCGGGCACCTCCAGGCGGAAACGGTCGGCCTGAAAACCGGCCGGCTCGGAAGCCATGGCCTCTAAAAAGTTATCCACGTCCATGGGCGTCAATACAAAGGCGGTGAAGACGTTCCCGTGCGCCCGCGCCGCTTCCACAAAGCGCCCGTCCTCCTCCGGGAAGCGGTTGCTGTGGTCGAAGAGCACGTCCATGGCCACCATGCGGGCGTTGGCGCGTTTCAGGGTTTCCAATATCTGCGCCCAGTAGGTGCGCGGCCACTGGCTGAAGGAGCCTAACTCTTTCAAAGTGCGCCCGTCGATGTCGAGGATGATGATATCTTCGATGGGATTCTGTGGCGGCTCGATGATCTTGCGCACCCGGTAGTCGTAGGTGGCGGCCTCGAATTTGTAGAAAAATTCTCCCAAGGCCCCGAAAGTGGTCATGATCCACACACCCAGGCTCGCCACCGCGCCCGATCCCAGCCCCATCCAGAGCTTCCGCAGAAATCTTTTTTTGCGCATGCCTTCCCTTTCGCCAGAAATTGACGGCCTAAATTTAGGCCGGCGAAGCGGATTAGCAAGGTAAAAAACTTTTAAAACTGCTTCTATTGTATATACTGCACGCGGCCACAAAGTGCGCTTTTCCGACAAGCAAGGATGCTTGTCGGACAGTGCGATCGGCATCCTTGCCGGTCGCTCTAAAAACCTCAATTTATGCCCGTGTGCAGTATAGAACAGGAAGGGCGGCAAATATTGAAAAATTGGCGCTTCTTTATGAAAACAGGGCTTCCCGATGGTTTTCCCGCCCCGGCAAGCCCTGTTTTAGATCCATCGCAATTTACTTCAGCAACATCATTTTCCGGCTCTGCACCCGGTTGCCGGTAATCAAACGATAGAAATAGGGCCCACTGGGAAGGTTTTCAGCGGTCCAGGTGAGGCGGTAAGTGCCCGCGGCCATTCTTTGCTGGTTCACCAGCCGCTCCACTTCCTGCCCCAGGGAATTGTAAACGATCAGCGAAACATTTTCCGCCGCGGGAAGCGAAAATTCGATAGTGGTAGAGGGGTTGAAGGGGTTGGGATAGTTCTGTTTCAAGGCATATCCCGTCGGAACTGCCGGATCCAGCACCAGGTCGATGCCGCTGACCCCGGTAAGAGTAAGGTCATCCAGCAAGAAGAACGTTCCGATAACTCCCCCGATAGTCCCTAAAGTATCCCCGGCGGTGAAATAGATGATGCAGTGGGTTGGTACATCACTGGTGGCGTACTGGATGGGCACGCTGAAGGAGGTGTAGGAACCGGCGGGCGGGAGAAAAGCCCCCCCGGCGCCAATCACCTGGTCGTTAATAAGCATTCCAACGCTGACCGCCATTACGTCATTTCCCTGGGGGGAAAACTGGTAGAAGCCGTTCAATTCCGCATAGCGTTGCGATACCGGAAAACCGCTGGTGTCCGCGGAAAACAGGGCAGGGGGGAGGGCGGCTCCAAAGAGATCAATCACTGCGCCCCGGGCAGCAGAGGAGCCGGAGTGGCTGGTTCCGGATTGGGTAACGGGTGAGCCGATTCCAGGAAAATTATTCGTTGCCCAGCCATTGGGAGTACCGGCAGTCCATTGCTCGAACCCGCCGTTGGGAACCTGGGCCTGGCTTCCCAGGGTGAGAAAGAGTATTGCCAGCAAAAATCCGAACCGTTTATACATAATAGTTCTCCTTCGTGATATTAGGGTGGGATAATGAACCTCCCGAAGGGATTCGAGCCTTCGGGAGGTTTAATTGAGAGAATTCGGGATTAACGCGCTAACAACATTTTCTTCACTTCGCTAAAGCTTCCCGCTTCGATCCGGTAGAAATAGATCCCGCTGCCCAATTGGCTGGCGTCGAAATCCACCTGGTACTTTCCGGCGGCCAGCGGTTCATCCACCAGGGTGGCCACCAACTGCCCCAGAACGTTATATACCATCAGCCTGACCGGCCCGGCCTGAGAAACGGCAAAGCGGATGTTGGTGGAGGGGTTGAAGGGATTGGGGAAGTTCTGCTCCAGCTCGTAGCTGGCCGGCACTTGCGGGTCTATCGGTTCGATGGCAACGATGACGTCCTTTACCGTCTCCAGGGCATCCACCCGGCCGTATCCCCACTCGTAGTTGGGAGTGGTTCCGGTCCAAACGTCCACCCGGGCGTTGGAGGTGAGGAGATTCAGCACCGTCTGGGGAGTGAGGCGGTGATTCTTTTGCAGCATCAGCGCCACCACCCCGGTGATGTGCGGCGAGGCCATGCTGGTACCCTGCTGTTTCTGGTGCTTGCCGCCTAAGAGGATATTCTGCGGCTGCACCCCGGTCCCCACGGTCAAATCGCTGGAAAGGGGAGCGAGGATCGCTTCCCCGGGGGCGGTAATTTGCGGTTTCTGCCGCCCGTCGCGGGTGGGCCCGTGGCTGCTGAAATAGGAGAGCTGGCCGATGGTGGGAACGACCGGCCCGCCGGGTCCGGGATTCTGCTGCTGCTGGGTTTGGCCGTTCACGTCGATCCACTGGTTCTTGGTCACGTAAGAGCCGACGGTAATGATCTGGTTGGCCGTTCCCGGCATGCCCACGGATTTGTCGTTGTCCCCGGGGCGAATCCAGGTGCCGGAGTCGATGGTAAAGTAACCGCCTGTCACCACCCACATATCAAAACTGGGGCTGCCGGAGCTGCTGAAGGTGTAGAGAGACCAGAACACCGTGTTGATAGGCAGGGCGCCGCCGTTGCTGTCGATGAGCACCAGCACCCGGCGGGCGTTATTTTGCGGGTCGTTCAGAGTCGTCGCGTCGATAGTTATTAACCCGTAAGTGGTGCCGCTGACCGTGAAAGGCACATTTTGTATACTCTGCCCGGGCGCAACCGGGTTGGTCCACCCGAGTAGTTGAGCATTTTGATCGTAGGCGGCGATACCGACGGAAATGTTGCCGGTGTTATACCACATATCCGCTAACGTAACGGCGCTGGTACCGTCGGCAATCCAGATGGTTTCCAGGGCGTCGTTGTAGCTGCTGCCCGGTTGGGTGGCATACCCGCCGTGAATATAATCGGAGCCTTCGTTCCCGGCCGCCGCCACAACGATTTTACTCGGCCCGGTGAGGTTATCCAGCGCCTGTTCGTAGAGGCTGGTGCCGTCGTGGGCGCCAAAGTGCCCGCCTAAGCTCAGGTTCACCGCCGCGGCTTTGCCCATCGCTATCGCTTTGGAGAAGGTGTAGGCTACCCCGTCAACCACGTCGGTATCGGCAAAACCGCCGTTGCTGTTATGGTCGCGAATGCCTTTCACAAAAATAATGTCCGACTGGGGGGCCATGCCGATATACCCCGCCTGGGCGCGGCCGCTGCCCGCGGCAGTGCCGGCCACGTGGGTGCCATGGCCGCCGCCGCCGTTTCCGTCGATCTCAAGGCACTGGCCGGCGTCGATCTGCGCCTTGGTGTATTCCCGCCCGTAGTTGTAGCCGGAAGGGGGATTGCTGGTGCCGGACATATCCCAGAGGTACTGAATGCGGGTAGTGCCGTCGTTCCAATCGAAATCGTCGTGTTTCCAGTCGATGCCGCTATCCAACACGCCCACCACCACCCCGGCGCCGTTATAAGGCTGGGGCAGCCCCACCCCGTTATGAACGTCGTCGGCGTTGATCTCAACCCGGCTGACGTCGATCAGGGCTTTGGATTTGGCGCTGATCTGCAGGGAGTAGATGGCGCTGTCTTTGGCCAGGCGTTCCACCGCGGCAACCGGCAGGGCAGCGGTGAGAATATCACCGGCCACCGTGGAAACCGTTCCGCCGGCGGCTTCGACCAGCGCAATGGCTGCGTCCGCGTTATAAGTCTTTACGAACACCGCTACCGTGTATTCGCCGGAAGCGCTCTGCGTAACATGGGCAATTTCAGCGAGTTTTTGCGCCACGGCTTGCTTTTGAATGGCGGTGTTAGCGTCCCGCAAACTGCGGATGGTGTACCGCAGCAAGGGATCGATTCTCCCCGCGGTTTCATCGCCGGTAACCATCGGCGCGGAAATCGCTTTAGAGGGGTCGGCCGGGAATTGCTTCTCTATTCCAACTGCTTTGCCGCGCTCCCGGGCAACGGCAAAACCGGAAAAAAACACTGCCACACAAAGTGCGGCCACTATAGACTTGAACATAGCTATTCCTCCTGGAGTTTTATGGTATAGTGTTTGACGCTTATGCGCCGGCACCGACATTTTTTTGTCGATGTTGGGATTGACAGATCGACGGAGCATTGAAAAAAACTGTTAACAGCAATCCATTAGTCCAATGCTCCAATCATCCGTTTAGTATTTCCGTTCCACCGATAAAGCCAATTGAATGACAAAATCGTGTTTAGCCAACTCCCGGATTTGCCGGGCGGTTCCGGTGGCGGTAAATAAATCCCCGGTGACGGTATGAATGGTAGCGCCGCTCGCTTCTAACTGCGAGCGCATTTCTTCCGTAACCGGCTGGCTGCATTTGGCCAGGAACTGGATCGGCTCTTCGCTGGCGCTTTTTTCCGCGATTTCCACTTTCAGCCGCAAAGGGGCGTCGAGTTTTTCCGGCTTATCGGAACGGGATGAAGCGCAGGCCAGGAAAAACATTAACACAAACAGTAGAGCTGGTTTCATGAGGATCATCCTTCCATAAATTGGATCGATAAACTGATTAGTATAAAAACGGTGCAAATATAAGGTGGTCGCACTAAGCGGTCAAGACATCTTTTTGAGCCGATGCAAATATTAATCCACTTTCCTCCTTTTTATCCATCACCCTTTATCCTTCTCTAACACCCGGGCGTTTTAAAGATTATTTCACTGGATGATGAATGGATTTCGAGGAAGCATCTGCGCGACCAGGTTGTGCAACGCTACTTTCCATTTAAGGGGCTTGCCGGGCAGGTCTTCCCGCCGGGCGTCGTTTAACAGGTAGCGGAGCGTTTCATCGTCGATGGATTTTTGCACCTCGAAAATTTGCAGCAAAAAGGGCGTATCTTTGGCGACAATCCCCTCGCTCCCGGCGCGCAAAATATTCCCTTCGCGGTCTAACAGCATCCCGGTCACTTGCAGCACTTCTACCGGCTTGTCTTCCGCGCTCAGAAATTTGATGCCTTCTTCATATTTGGTGCCCAGCACCACTTTTTTCTCGAACAACCCTTTATCGGCCTTGGGATACTGGCTGAAGCCCAGGTTGAGGAAGAGCAGGTACTTTCCCGCGGACTCGTCCAGGCGCTGCGCCAGGGCAGCTTTCCATTCCTTGCCGGGTTTCTGAATGTGAATCACCATGGGGGGGTACTTGTCGGACTCGTTGCGCTGCATGGCTGCTTCCGGGGGAGCATCTTCCCCTTCCGCGCTGCCGACGTACACGTACGGAGCGCCGCTAATCATAAATCCGCTTGCATCGAGGGGGATTGACCAGCCCAGGCTGTCTAAATAGGCCGTCATCGCCTCGAGGAGCGGCTGCAACGCCTTTTCCCGCCCGGAATGGAAGAATTCGCTGTAAATCTTCCCATCCAGTCCAACCGGGAAGTGGCGCACCTCCTGGTTTTCACCACTAATATTTTTGGAATAACTTTTATAAAAAGGCGCGCCTTTCAGCCGGTCGGTTTGCGCGGTGGACAATTTGTTCAGGCTGCTGCACGCGCTGGCAAACAGCAGCGCTATCAATATGAGCATCTTCCAG
>WYBG01000542.1 GCA_011526015.1 Deltaproteobacteria bacterium
GATCGAAGCGATGAGCCAGCGCCGGCTCCGCAGATTCATTGTCCCGCTCTCCTTCAAACCGCTCGATAAAATAATTCGCCGCGCCCACCCCCGGCAGATCGGCGTAGAAGACCATCTTCCGCCGCCAATCGTGGAAAGGCAGCAGCGCTTCCGGCTGCTCGGTCTGGGAGGGGATTTCATTGCCCGCGGCATCGAATACGCGCAGGCGCCACCGGCCGCTCCAGGGGGGACGGTAATCGAACATGCACTCCACTTCCACCGGCGTGCGGGTGCAGGCCGGGTTGGCGTTCATCACCGTGAGGGGAATGGAGGACTGCTTCGCCGCTCCCCGGTTGAACGCCATCGCCGCGCCTATTCGCAGTCGCCGGATGTTCTCGGCTGCCCGGCCGTAAAGGTCAAGGGCATCCTGCTCGGCAGTTTCGGTGCAGGTTCCGGGTAAAATGTCGTGAAAATCGTTGAAAAGATGATCGCGCCAGGTTTCCGCCAACATTTCCTCGGGATACTCCGCGTCCTTCAGCCACCAGGCGGCGGCGCATAGCGCCTCGGTTTGCACCAAACGGTGCAGGCTCCGCTGCGCCCGGCGCTTGATCCGCGACAGCGAAGTATAGCACCCGGTAAACACCCGCTGCAACTCCCCCTCCACTAACGGCGCACTCCACCCCGCCGCTTTCACCGCCTCGTAAAAGCGATCCGGGGTGCTGTGAACGATCTCCACCCGGGTTTCCCGGCGGATGAAGGCGTCGATCTTCGCCAGATCCTCCCGGGTCGCCCCCCCGCCGTGGTTGCCTAAGCCCCAGAACACCGGCACGTCGCGGTTCAGCTTCAGGGCTGATTCCGTCCCTTCCCGGAGGCGCTGTTCGATGTTATCGCGCTCGGTATGGTACAGTCCCACTGCAATGCGATAACCGAGCACCTCCGATCCATCCACTCCCCGCCAGCGATATAAATCCGCGGGCAGGATCAAATCCGGGTGTTGGGGGCGAAGATGTACGTACATCTTGTAACCGGCCAGGTGCAGGATCTGGGGCAGCCCCCCGCTGTGCCCGAAGGAATCGAAATTATAGGCCACTCTCGGCTCCGCCCCAAAAAATTCCTTGAAAAAGGTTCTTCCTTCTAAAATGTGCCGGATCAGCGACTCCGTGCCGGGCAAATTTACATCCGGTTGCAGATGCCAGCCCCCGCTGATGAACCAGCGTCCTTCTTCTACCAGCTTTTGGATTTCCCGGAACAGCGCCGGATCGTATTTTTTCACCCAGCGGTACAAGATCGCTTCATTGTGGTTGAAAATCAGTTGCTCATGCTCCCGGAGAATGTGCGCCGCGGTGCGAAAAGTGCTGATGGTTTCCGCGCACCCTTCCTCCCAGCGCCACTGCCACACCGGGTCGAGATGCGCATTACAAATCAGGTGCAACCGGGGTTTGTTCATGGGAATCCTCGGATTGTTTTTCGAACCGGGAAAGTGTTATGGTGTTTGGGTATTTGAGTGTTATAGTATTGACTGATGTTACGCACTTGTAAAAGACTGGATTGAACTAAGCACCTTGAGTAAAAACGTCACGCATTTTGTGACGTTTTGTATCGAAAGGTGCGGTAATCGTCTCCGGAATTCGCATCTTTCGATACGCGATAAAAAACATCGCTACTCAAGATGCTTATTCTAATGATTTGCTACCCAAACAACCAAACACTATACCTCCCCCTTCCCCGGCAAATTTTTATACCAGGTAAAATAAAGCACCCCGCCTAACACGATAACGATTCCCAGCCAGGTGTAGAACCCGTTCCAGTCGCGCAGGAACAGGTAGAAGGGGATCAAGGCCAGGGAGAACTGGAATCCCATGGTAATGAAGCCGTTCAGGGCGTCGAAGGCGGGGACGCGATCGTTTTCCGGCACCAACCCGCGTTGCACCGCTTCCCGCCGCACCGGGCCCCAAAAACCAAAGGGGCGAACCCGGGAATAAAATTTCACCAGGATGTCCATCTCCGTGGGTGGGGTAACCCAACCGATGATCACTGTTGCCAGAAAACAGAGCAGGATGTCCACCGCCAAAGTGGTACTGATCGGCCAGCCGGGGAAGAGAAGCTTTTGCAGCGCGACCACCAGCGCGGAGGCGACCATGCTCCAGACAAACGCCCTGGCGCTGAAGCGCCACCAGTGCCAGCGCATGGTCGCGGGAATTAGGATCATGGTCACCACCACGAAAATCATGGTCTCCCAAATGGAAATGACGTGGGTGAAGGAGAGGCTGAAGGTGAATCCCAGGAGCAGCGCGACCACGGAAGCGGCCTGCCCCGCCCGCACCAATTGCTTCTCGGAGAGGTTTTTGGCAAAGTAGCGTTTCAGAAAATCATTGACCACCACGGAACTGGTTACGTTGATCATCGCGTCGAGGGTGGACATGAGCGCGGCCAGCAGCACCGCCATGAACATCCCCCGCATACCCACCGGCAGATTGGTCAATACCAGGGGCATGATTTTTTCCGCGTCGAATCCCGCCTTTGCGCCGAGGTAGTAAATTCCCAGCATCAGAAACGCGCAGCCGATAATCCAGCGCAGGGTGTAGCCGACCGTCCACATTCCCCCGGCCAGGGCGGCGTCTCGGGAGCTGCGGGCGGTGAGGAAAAACTGGAAATCCCACACATTCGGCCCTGCCAGCACACGAAAAATCAGCCAGGAGAATCCCGCTAACAACAGCGGCCCGAAGAAGTAAAAATGGGCGTAACTGGCCGGGGTGGATTGTTGAAACCCGTTCCAGAGATGCCAGGTGAGGTTCAGGGAACTCCAATCCCCCGCTTGGGCAGCGGCCACGGTCGCGGTATCGGGGTTCTGGAACACCATGATGCCCAGAACCACCGCGCCCACCGCAATCAGGATAGTTTGCAGGATGTCGGTGAGGATTACCCCGAAGAAACCGCCTAAGGTGACGTAGATTCCCACCACTGAAAACACTACCAGGGTCGCGCTCCAGCGCGGCAGGGGCAGAAATTCCTCCGCAAACTTACCGATGCCCACCGCGATGTACATCAGGTTGAAGATCATCAGGATCAGCAGGAACACCGCCGCGGCGATGCGTGCGGCTTCGGCGTCGCGGCCATCCCCGTAGCGGGTCTGGTTCCACTCCGCGAAGGTCATCACCCCGGAGCGGCGAATCCACTTCGCCTGGAAGGCCATGTAAAAACAGATGATAAACCAGCCCCAGAAGACGTGGGTCATCCAGATCGATTTCAATCCCAAATAATAGAGCGCCCCCACCATGGCCATGGTGCCGCCGATGTCGATGTAGCTGGAGCATCCCGCCAGCCCCAAAATCCACCAGGGAACGTTCCGCCCGGCCAGGTAATAGCTGTCCAGGTGTGCGGTGGCGCGCCGCTGCACCCAAAAGCCGATCAGCGCCACTAACAGCAGGTATGCGCCGATCAACACCACGTCGATCCAGTGGAGGTTTTTCATAGGGAATTCCCCGGGTTTGGGGTTGAAAAAATGCGTGATGCGTAAAACGTGAAACGTAAAACGTAAACTTCACGAGTATTGCGTTTTACGCATTACGTTTTACGAGTCACGTTTCACGCATCACGTTTCACGCTTCACCCATCCACTCCTCGGAATCGCGGAAACGAAAATGTTTCCCCTCCACGTAGCGCGGATAGGGGCGGTAGCTGTTGATTCCCGGCCGGGGGTTCCCGCGCAGCAGAAAAACGGTCGGCCAGGATGCTTCGGTAACCCGGGTGGTGGTGGGAATGTAGCGAATGGTCAGCGCCCGCCGCCATTTCTCGGAAGTGTTGGGATTGGAACCGTGAATCACGTTGGGATGGTGGATGGAAACGTCCCCGGCTTTGAGAATGATATCCACCGCGCGGGCTTCTTCCACCAGCGCCTCATCCATGCCCGATTCCAGCACGTTGGGCAGGTCCTGCCGCTCCTGCAACGCCTGTAAATCGAGGTGTTGGGTTCCGGGTATCACCCTCATGCAGCCGTTTTCCGGGGTGGAATCATCCACGGCGATCCACAACGTCACAACTTGCATGGGCTCCAGGGGCCAATAGCTGCCGTCCTGGTGCCAGAGCACGCTCTGCCCGTCGCGGGGCGGCTTGCAGATGTAATGGGAGGCGAACAGGGCAATATCCGGCCCGAGGAACTGCTCCGCCACGTCCAACAGGCGCTTGTCCCGCACCACCCGCACCCAGAA
>WYBG01000543.1 GCA_011526015.1 Deltaproteobacteria bacterium
ACAGAGTTTCGGCATAGCTCCACTTCCTGGCTGGCATAATTTCTCAGTTCCTCTGTGCTCTCTGTGTTCTTTGCATGGTGAGTTTATCGAACCATGTGGCAAATTTCAAATATTTTTGGATAGTGTTAATGTGTTTTAGTGTTAACGTGTTCGAGGGCGAAGATTCCAAAACACGATAACACTCGAACACGATAACACTCTCGCACTGCTTTACCTCCATTCCATCAACTGCAAATCATAGCCGTCGAAGAGCGCGTAGGTGAAATATTCGATCCAGTCGCCTAAGATCACGTAGGTTTTTTCCCCGTACATTTGCACGACCGGGTAGTGCAGGTGCCCGAAGATCACGTAATCGAAGCCCTGTTGAAATTTTTTCATGGCTTCCTCCCGGTACTCGGAATCATCGGGAATGCCGGTGCTGGCGCTATGGTTGCGGCTCAGGGAAGAGATCCATTTCGCGAAAGGGATCCCCAGGTCCGGGTGCAGCAAGCCGTAGAGGAAAATATTGAAGCGATTGCGGAAAATCCGTTTCAAGAAACGGTAGCCGGCGTCGTCTTTGGCCAGCCCGTCCCCGTGATGGAGGTAGAACCGTTTACCGTAGATGGTGGTGTCTAACGGTTCAAAATGCACCTGGATGTTCAGCTCCTTGCTGAGAAAATCGCGCATCCAGAAGTCGTGATTCCCGGCAATGTAGTGCACCTCCTTGCCCAGCTCCCGCAACTGGTTTAGCGCCCCCAGGATGCGCATGTATCCGCGGGGGATCACGGTGCGGTACTCGAACCAGAAATCGAATAAATCTCCCACGATATAAAGGCTCTCTCCAGAGGTTGCCACGTGATCGAAAAATTTGAGCAGTCTCTCTTCTTTCTGCTTTTCAGACTTGTGATGGCTCATTCCTAAATGCGCATCGGAAAAAAAGTAAGTGTACCCCATGGGCAAACAGTGTTTAGGTTAAATCCGTATCAAATAATATTTTCTGATTTCGTGCTAATTACAGCATTTCAAGGGAGAAAAAAAATAGTTTTTTTAAAAATATGGGTGCAGGTTCCATTTTCCGTAATTTCCCGGGAGATACATATCACCCCTGCCGGGATAGGGTTTGAAATGGCCCTGTAACCATACCCGGCCGCCGCGGAGGGATTTGAGCAACTGCCGGGCAAATCGATCGCCGGGATATTTGCCCCGCGCGCGCAGTATATACTTGACAACCCCGGCGCTACTGATTATTTTCGCACTCCTTTTTTTCATGGCAGGGAACTGCAAAATAACCCTCCTTGCCGATGTAAAGAGGCTGGAACAAAATTCAACGAGGATAATGAGATGCGCAAGAAGAGCCGGGAATTCTTAGAAGCTTACCTGAACAACGCCTCGCCCACCGGCTTCGAAACCGCCGGGCAGCAAATCTGGCTGGATTACATCCGCCCCTACATCGACGATTACATGTCCGACACCTACGGCACCGTGGTGGGGATCATCAATCCCGATGCGAAATACAAGGTCGCCATTGAAGCCCACGCAGACGAAATTTCCTGGTTCGTCAACTACATCACCGAAGAGGGATATATTTACGTGATTCGCAACGGCGGATCGGATCACCAGATCGCCCCCTCCAAGCGGGTGAACATCCACACCGGCAAAGGAGTGGTGAAAGCGATCTTCGGCTGGCCGGCCATCCACGTGCGCGACCGGGAGAAAGAGGAAGCGCCCAGCATGAAGAATATTTTCTTAGATTGCGGGTGCAGCTCCCGCAAGGAAGTAGAGAAATTAGGGGTTCATCCCGGCTGCGTGGTGACCTTTGAAGATGAGTTGATGACCCTGAACGACCGCTATTTCGTGGGGCGGGGGTTGGACAACCGCATCGGCGGGTTTATGATTGCCGAAGTGGCCCGGCTGGTGCGGAAAAACAGGCTGGAGCTTCCCTACGGATTGTACATCGTCAACGCGGTGCAGGAGGAAATCGGGCTGCGCGGCGCGGAAATGATTTCCCGGCGCATCGAGCCGGACGTGGCCATCATTACCGATGTTACCCACGATACCCAGTCGCCGATGTACGACAAAAAGTTAGAAGGGGACATCTCCTGCGGCAAAGGCCCGGTGCTCACCTACGGATCGGCGGTACATAATAACTTGCTGCACATGATGGTCGAAGTAGCCGGAAAGAAGAAAATCCCTTTCCAGCGCGCCGCCGCTTCCCGCTACACCGGCACCGATACTGATGCGTTCGCCTATTCCGGCAAGGGGGTGGCCTCGGGATTGATCTCCCTGCCCTTGAAGTACATGCACACTACCGTAGAAGCCGTTCACCGGGAGGATATTGAAAACGTGATCCGGCTGATCTACGAAGTTCTGGCGCAGCTCGAAGCCGGGCGGGATTTCCGGTATATCAAATGAAACGGGTGGTATATGGATACGTCTATGGAAAATCATTCGTTCGAGCGAATGGAGGTGAACCGGTTTTTACACTGGCTGGGGAAAACCGTTTATAAACTAACCGGCTGGCGCACCGAAGGGGAACCCCCCGACATTCCCAAGGCAGTGATGATAGTGGCTCACCATACTTCTAACTGGGATTTCCCGGTGGGATTGATGGCCTCGTTCATCTGGAAATTTACCCCCTTCTGGCTGGGCAAGCATACCCTTTTCCGCTGGCCGCTGGGCGGACTGCTGCGGCGGTTGGGCGGCATTCCCGTGGATCGCAGCGCCTCCCGGAACATTGTGGAGCAGGTGGCAAAGATTTTTCAAACCCGGGAGAAGTTCTTGTTGACTATTACCCCGGAGGGAACCCGCAAAAAAGCGCAGAAATGGAAAAGCGGATTCTACTACATTGCCCGGGCCGCCGGGGTGCCGATTATTTGCGCATTCCTCGACTACAAACGCAAAGTGACCGGGATTGGCCCGGTCATTTTCCCCGGGGAGGACCTGGTTGCGGATATGCACAAGATTCGCGAATTTTACGATACCGTTACCGGAAAATACCCGGAACGGGCCGGCGCGGTCGATATTTCCCCGCGATAGATTGCCACACTTCAGTGTGCACATCAACATGCGCCCTTTCGGGTGCGGTGCGCTCCATTCGTTTCATTTGACGTACACCATTTTCCGCCCGGTTTGCCGGCCGTTGGCAGACAACACCACGATATACACCCCGGAAGAAAGCCCCCCCGCCTGCCACATCAATCCGCGGTACAGCCCCGCTTCCTGAAATTGGTCCAGCAAGACGGAGACCTTTTGCCCCCGTACGTTATACACCGTTATTTTTACCCGCCCGGCTTGCGGCAGGCTATAGTCAAAGCGGGTAAAAGAATTGAAGGGGTTGGGATAATTCTGCAAGATTTCCACCTTACTGCTGATCGGCGGCAATATCCCCCCGTTGCGGATAAACTCAGAGGCCTGGAAAGCATTGGCGATGCCCCAGCCGATGGCATTATTGGGGCTGAAACCGTTCCCGGCGGTCTCGCGCAGCGCTTCGATAATTTGAACGTTGCTCGCCCCGGGATTGGCTTCTAAGATCAGCGCCGTCGCCCCGGCAATCAACGGGCAGGAGAATGAAGTGCCCTGCGTCGCGGTGTAGCCGTTAAGGCTGAAGGCGCTCGCCACTCTCACCCCTTCCCCCATGGCCATCAGGTCCGGCTTGATCCGGCCGTCGGCGGTGGGCCCCATGGAGCTAAAACCGCTGCGCGCTCCGGCGCTGTTGACCGCTCCCGCCGCGAGCACCTCTTCCCCGTCCGCCGGGGCAATCAAGGTATTCCCGGACGCGCCGGCCGGCCCCTCGTTGCCCGCGGAATTCACCACCACAATGCCCCGGCTGGCGGCAATCGCCGCTCCCCGGCTGACAATGGTAGTCCGGCCGTCCATATCTTCCGGCCCGTAATCCGGCTCGCCATTCGTGAATCCGTCCCGGTAGCCCACCGAGCTGCTGATAATATCCGCGCCCAAGCTGTCCGCCCACTCCGCCCCGGCCACCCAGTGGTCCTCTTCGACGTGGCGCTCCCAATCCACGTTTTCGGTTTTCGCCAGCAAAAAGGAGGCCCCGTAGGCGGGGCCGATCAACTGCCCCGGCTGATACCCCGCGATGGTCGAAAGGGTATAGGTGCCGTGGTCGTCGTTGCCCATCTGGCCGGGCTGGTCGGACACAATGCTGTCGCCGTTCACAAAATCCCGGGTTGCCAGAACATGAAGGTGGTCGAGCGCCTCGTGCCCCAGGTTGTTGAACCCGCTGTCCAACATCCCGATGATGACTCCCTGGCCGCTGTAGCCGGCGTTGTGCAGCGGGGGCACGTTGATCTGGCTATTTTGGGTGTAGGATTCACCGTAATCCAGGGCGGTAGGTTTGGGGTAGTTCATTTTATTCGATGGAGCGGTTCCCCCGGATTCTGCGGGTATTTCGAGGGGGGCCAGGGGCAGGGTTCGCCGGTACACCAGGTCGATTTTTTCTACAAAGGGGAACGCGGCAAGGTTTTTTAGCGCCGCAGAGCCGGCCTCCACGGAGACGGCGTTCAGCCAGCGGGATTTATGACGAATGCGCTGCACCCGGGCGGCGACTTTTCCCAGGTAAGCGGCATTTACCGGGAGATCATATTTATCCACCAGGTTCCCTGCGCCCCGGGAGCGCAGCCGCCGCCGGTAAGCGTTGGGGGTGAGGGAGGCTTCCACGCCGGGGAGTTGCCGGGAAAGGGAGGTTCCTTTATCGGTGAAAAAAATCCAGGCGGCGACTTCCGCGCCGGGGGATTTTTCCTCTAAAGCTATTTGAAGTTTCCGGGTGAGCTTGCTTTCAGCCTGGCCGAAGAGCGATCCCCCGAAAAGAGCAACAGCGAGAAACCCTATTATCAGAGCAAAAAGGCGATGCATGGTCTTAACTCCCTGGTTTCGTGCGCGCACCCGGTTCAGCGTGAATGTTTCTGGTATGCCCCTGCGCGCGGTTCTGTTCCCCGCTACCAACAAAAACCCGCCCGGCAATGGAAAAGAGCGCGGGCGGGAAGTTCGTCTAACTACTGCGACAAACACTAAGTTCTTGCACCCCTTTGTCATGCCCGAATGTCTTTATCGGGCATCCACAGGCCTAAAACTTATAGATTCCCGATAGAAACATTCGGGAATGACCCAGGAGAAAGG
>WYBG01000544.1 GCA_011526015.1 Deltaproteobacteria bacterium
ATGCTCGATGCTCGATGCTCGATGCTCGATGCTCGATGCTCGATGCTCGATGCTCGATGCTCGATGCTCGATGCTCGATGCTCGATGCTCGATGCTCGATGCTCGATGCTCGATGCTCGATGCTAAAATTTTTGGGTGAGTGCGTTTTTGTCAAGGGGAATTTTATTTTTGTGAAGGACACTTCGATGAGTTACAAAAATTTGGAAATCTGGCAGTTGGCGAAAGAAGTGGTGATCGATATTCACAAGATGACGCTTGAGAAGCTGCCGAAATTCGAGATGTTTGAGGAAGTTAGCCAACTGCGCCGCTCGAGCAAATCCACCAAATCCAACATCGTTGAAGGATATGGAAGACGGAGATATAAAGCGGAATTCATCAAATATCTCACCTACGCAATCGCCTCGAACGATGAAACAATCGACCACCTGGAAAATGTATATGAAACGGGTTCGCTTCAGGATAAAGAACTTTACGAGAGCCTACATGAACGATTAGACAAATTAGGTCGGAAACTCAACAACTTCCTCCAATCGGTCGAGAGCAGCCACCTGAGCGACAAATAACATCGAAAATCGAGTATCCAGAATCGAGCATCCAGCATCGAGAATCAGCCTCCACATGTAAAATAACGAGGATAATAATTAATGAAGATAACCAATGTTGCATTATCGTTGAAAACCAGCGTGTTCGTCTCTCTGGTGATTGTGACCATCCTGGGGCTGACCTCGTACCTGAATTTGCCGGTAGAATCTTTCCCGGATATCAAGCAGCCGGTAGTGTTTGTAGCAGTGCCGTACGTTGGGGTTGCCCCGGCGGATATGGAAACCCTGATCGCCCAGCCGATTGAAGATAAACTGAAAGAAATCGCCAAAATCAAAAAGCTTACCTCAAGCAGCAACGAGGGTTTCACCACCGTCGTGGCGGAATTCGAGCCGGATATGGATATCGACGAAGCGGTGCGAAAAGTGCGAGAGAAGGTGGACCAGGCCAAACCGGATCTTCCCGATGACCTGGAGGAGCCGCTGATCCAGGAAATCAATTTTGAAAATATCCCCATCATGGTGGTAAGCATTACCGGCGAACAATCCCTGGTGCGGTTGAAAAAGATCGCAGAGGATTTGCAAGACAAATTCGAAGAAGTGCCCGGGGTGCTGGAAGCGAATCTCTCCGGGGGATTAACGCGGGAAGTAAAAGTGAATGTGAACCCGGCCCGGCTGGAACATTATAACCTGGGGGTGGATGACGTCATCGGGGCCATTCAGGATGAAAACCTCACCATACCGGGTGGCTCCATGGAAAGCTCGGCGTTGAAATGGACCGTGCGGGTTCCCGGGGAATTCCAATCCGTGGAGGAGATCAACAATATTGTCGTAAAAACCAAAAATGGATTCCCGGTCTATCTTCGCGACCTGGCCGAGGTCTATTTCGGGTTCAAAGACCAGGAAACTTACTCCCGGCTGAACGGCAATCCCAGCGTTACCCTCTCAGTGCAAAAACGCAGCGGGGAAAATATCATCCGCATTATCGATGATCTCAAGAAAATCCTGGAAGAAGAGAGCAAAAATTTTCCCGCCAGCACCCGTTACGTGGTAGTCACCGATTTTTCGGAAGATATCCGCAGCATGGTCAGCGACCTGGAAAACAACATCATTGCCGGGTTGCTGTTAGTGATGTGGGTACTCTATTTCTTCATGGGCTGGCGAAATGGCCTGCTGGTGAGCATCGCCATTCCCTTCTCGATGCTGATTTCTTTTATCGTGATCAGCATGCTCGGCTACACTTTGAACATGGTGGTGCTCTTCAGCCTGATCCTGGCGCTGGGGATGTTGGTGGACAACGCCATCGTCATCGTCGAAAATATTTACCGCCATCACCAGGAGGGAAAAAGTTTGATGAAAGCCGCGGCGGAAGGAACCGGCGAAGTGGGGGTGGCGGTGACGACCTCCACGATTACCACGGTGCTGGCCTTCCTGCCGATGCTGTTCTGGGAAGGGATCGTGGGGGAATTTATGAAGTTTCTGCCCATCACCGTCATCATTACCCTCTCCTGCTCCCTGCTGGTCGGGTTGGTGTTCAACCCGGTGATCGCCTCCAGTTTCCTGAAATTAGATGAAAAGATGAGCCGCCTGCCCGGGGACCGCCTGCTGCGCTGGCTGACCGCCCATTACGAGCCTTCCCTGAACTGGGCGCTGCGGCATAGAAAGTTATCTTTCGGTGTTATGGTGCTGGGCTTTTTCGGAATGTTGGTTTTTTACGGAATTGTCAACCACGGGGTGGAATTTTTCCCGGCCGGCCAGCCCAACCAGATTTTTGTGGAAGTGGAAACGCCCCTGGGAACCCGCCTGGAGGCCTCCGACCAGATCGTGAAAGAAGTGGAGCGGCGAATCCAGGACACCCCGGATCTTAAAAACTACGTGGCCACCGTGGGAAGCTCTTCGAATATGTTCGATTTCGGTGCCAGCGGCAGTTCCTCTCACAAATCCATGGTGACCATAGATCTGAAGAAGAAATACGAACGGGAACAAAACTCCTATCTCACCATGGAGCAGGTGGAACAGAAACTCCAGGGCATTCCCGGGGCGCGGATCGACCTGAGCAAGCCCGACGAAGGGCCGCCTACCGGGAAAGCGGTGGAAATCCAGATCAAAGGAGAAAACTTTGCGGTTCTATCGGAAGTTTCCCAGCGGATCATCACGCAGCTCGAAGACGTTCCCGGCATTGCCAAGCTGAAAAGCGACTATGAAAAAGGAAAGCCGGAAGTGCGCATCCGCATCGACCGCGAAAAAGCGGCCCTGTTCGGCCTCAATACCGCCATGGTCGCCGGCACCATTCGCACCGCGATAAACGGCACCAAGGCCTCCGAATACCGGGTGGGAACCGATGAATATGACATTACGGTGCGGTTCAGCAAGGATTACCGCAAGAGCTACAACGATTTGCTGAACCTGACCGTCTTTCACGAAGGGGTGCACTATCCCCTGGCCAATTTCGCAGCGGTGGATTTTACCTCCGGCCTGAGCAAAATCAACCACGTAGAGGGCGACCGGGTGGTAACCATTACCGCGGACGCGATCGGGCGCACCTCTGCGGAAGTGCTGGCGGATTGCAAAGAGCGGTTGGAAGATTTTTACCTGCCCCAGGGATACAGCCTCAGTTTTGCCGGGCAGGACCAGGAGCAGCAGAAAGCGGCGGACTTTTTGATGCGCGCGTTTATGGTGGCCATTCTGTTGATTTTCTTCGTGCTGGTGATGCAGTTCAATTCCGTTACCCTGCCCTTCGTGATTATGTTTACGGTGATCCTCTCCCTGTTCGGGGCTTTCGCCGGGCTGCTGATTAGCTTCAAGCCTTTCGGGATCATTATGACCGGGATCGGGGTGATTTCCCTCGCCGGGGTGGTGGTGAACAACGCCATCGTGTTGATCGACTACATCCAGAAGCTGCGCTCCCGCGGCCTGCCCAAGCGCGACGCCATCATCGAGGCCGGAAAAACCCGTATGCGCCCGGTATTGCTCACCGCCATTACCACCATCTTAGGGCTGCTTCCCCTTACCCTGGGCATCAACATCGACTTCATCGGGTTGTTCAAGGGAGATTTCAGCAAATTCATCCAGTTCGGGGCGGAGAGTTCCCAGTGGTGGAGCGGCATGGGCGTGGTGGTCATCTTCGGATTGCTGTTTGCCACCGCCCTCACCCTCATCGCGGTTCCGCTGATGTACGACATGGTCAGCGACCTGGCCCCCAACCTGGCGAATAAATTCTCCCGCCGCAAGGTTCGTGAAAAAGCGCCGGACATGGGGGGAGAGCCGCAGGTTTCCTGAGTGTTATGGTGTTGGGGTGTTCAAGTGCGAGGATTTTGAAACAATATGACATGAAAACACTGTCGCATTGTGGCAGCGGATCGTTTCAATGAACACAAAAGGCAGGCCAAACGGCCTGCCTTTTGTGTTTTAGAGAAGAAAACCTTCGCGCTTGCTGAAATCACTTTTTATCCGGGTAGGGCGGAATCGCCGGGAGGGTTTGTTCCTTGGTTTTCAGCTCTTCCAGGATCACTTCAATCGCTTTATTGAGTTGCTGGTCTTCCCCGGCGAACTCTTTGGCAGGGTCGTTATCCACCCAAATGTCCGGGTCCACCCCGTAGCCTTCGATTACCCACTGCTTGCCGGCGACGTCGTAAGAAGCAAACTCCGGCTTATTCAGAAATCCGCCGTCTAACAGCGGCAGGCTGCCGCGAATCCCCACGGTGCCGCCCCAACTGCGCTTGCCGATCAGCTTTCCCATGTTATATTTCTTGAAGCGATAAGGGAAAATATCTCCATCGGAAGCGGAAAATTCATCCAACAGGCAGGCCATGGGACCCAGGAACGCCGTGCCGGGATCGGGAGAGGGGGCCGCGTTCCGCGCCATGTCCACCATAACGATTTCCCGCCGCAGCCGTTCGATGATCTGGGGAGAAACGTTGCCGCCCCCGTTGCCGCGCACGTCGATGATCAGCGCCTTCTTGCGCAACTGGGGATAAAAGTGCTTGATGAACTCGTTCAGCCCGTCAACCCCCATGTTGGGAATGTGAACGTAGCCGGCCTTGCCGTTGGTCGCCTTGTTGACCTTCTCGATATTCCCCTGCACCCACTGGTAGTAATAGAGGTCCAATTCGTCTTTGGTGGGGATAACGGTCACTTCCCGGCTGCCCGTTTCCGAGGGTTGGGAATTGACTTTCAGCGCCACTTGCTTATCCGCGCTATTGATCAGCGCTTCGTAGATGTTGCCCATCAGGTTGGTGGGCTGGCCGTTTACCGCCAGAATGTAATCGCCTTCCTTCACGTTCACGCCCACCTCGGTAAGGGGGGAACGGCGGCCTTTATCCCAGTTTTCTCCTTTCAGGATTTTCTTGATGCGATAGTATTTCGAGGCGGCGTCGCGCTCCAGTTCCGCTCCTAACAAGCCCATTTGAATGCGCTTCGCTTCCGGGCGCTCGCCTCCGCCCACGTAGGCGTGCCCGACATTTATCTCGCCGATCATCTCCCCGATGATGTAGGTCAAATCGTTGCGGTGGTTCACGTGCTTCACCAACGGCTGGTACTGCTGGCGCACCGCCGCCCAATCCAACCCGTGCATGTTGGGGGCGTAGAAAAAGTCGCGCATCTGCCGCCAGGTCTCGTTGAATATCTGGTTCCACTCCGCGTGGCGGTCTAAACGCATTTCCATGCCGGAGAGGTTGAGCTTGTCCTTCATCTCGATCTTGCCTTTGGGGAGGTCGATGATGGCGTAGGTACCGCCCTGGCCCACCAGCATCTTCTTCCCGTTCGCGGAAATCTCGTAGCCGTCGATCTGCCCCAGCTCGGTTTCTTTTTGCTTCTTCAAATCGTAAAGGAACAGCAGCGGTTTTTCATCCTTGCTGCCCTGGCGGATGTAATACACGTTATCTTCCAGGCAGGAAATATTGCGGTAGTTGGACGCGGAAACCGGCAGCGCAATGATGCGGTCTTTCAGGCCGTCGGTATCCACTTTCACCGCCACGGCTTTCATTTCCTCTTTCTTTTCTGCTTCCGCATCTTTCCCCTTTTTCTCCTTGTCTTTATCCTTTACCCCTTCCCCCTCATCCTTTTTAATTTCCACCTCATCGCTTTTCGGTTTGAAGGGTGATTCCACCTCTTTGGACAGGGTGATCAGGTACACCCGCTCCATGTCCTGGTAGATGTGGTTCCATTCCGTCCAGCCGTAAATGGGGGTGAAGTCGCGGTTAGAAACAAACAAAAGGTATTTCCCGTCCGCGCTGAACGCCGGGGAAGCGGAATCATACCATCCGTCGGTGACCTCCACGGTCTGTTTTTGGTCTATCGAGTAGAGGTAAATCTTCTGCATGGTTTCTTCTTCATACCTGGCGTAGGCGATCCACTTGCTGTCCGGCGACCAGGCGTAATCGTCGAATTCCCAGGCCGTGGCCTTCGCTACCTCGGTAATCTGTTTGGTATCGATGTCAACGTAGCGCAGGCGCAGCTTTTTGTCGCTCCAGAGCAGTTTTTTGCTGTCCGGCGACCAGTAAGGCTGGTAATAATAGGTATCCGCGCCTTTGGTGATCTGCACCGGCTCGCCCCGGCCGTCCTGGGCAACGATGTAGATTTCGTTTTCGCCGGATTTGTCGGAGAGGAACGCGATCCACTTGCCGTCCGGCGACCACTTGGAGTTGCGCTCGTGCACCCCGGAGGTATTGGTCAAATTGCGGGTAGGCCCGTGTTCCGCGGGAACGGTAAAGACCTCCCCGCGGGCCCCGAACAGGGCGCGCTTGCCGTCCGGAGAGATTTCATAGTTGGTGACGTTTTTGCTTACGTTTTCCAGCCCCCCGCGCCCGGTGCTGAAATCTTCTTTGATCGAAATAGGCACTTTGGCGGCGGTTTCCGCGGCCAGGTCAAAGCGGTAAATGTAACCCGCGTTTTCGAACACGATCGCCCCTTTGCCGAGGGAGGGGAACTTGATGTCGAACTCGCTGAAGCTGCTGTGTTGTTTGACTTCTTTGCTGGTAAGATCGTAAGAGTAAAGGTTCATGCGTTTGTCGCGGTCGGAGAGAAAGTAAATCTTATTCCCCGCCCACATCGGGATAATGTCCTGCGCCGGGTCGTTGGTAATATTCTCCAGTTGCCCGGTCTTGAAATCGAACACCCAGACGTCATCGGCCATGCCGCCGCGGTAGCGTTTCCAGGTGCGGAATTCCCGGAACACCCGGTTGTAGGCCATTTTGCTGTCGTCCGGCGAGAAAGAGCAGAACCCGCCCCGGGGCAGCGGCAGTTGTTGGGGCATTTCGCCGTCAACGGAGACGGAATAGAGCTGCCCGATGAAATCATTGAAGGATTTCATGCGCGAGCGGAATACGATCTCGTTGCTCATATTTTTCCAGGCCATTACCAGGTTGTTGGGGCCCATGCGGTCGGAAACGTCGTCGCGGCTTAAGGTAGCGGTAAAAGTGAGGCGTTTCGGCACCCCGCCTTCCGCGGGCATCAGGTACACTTCGGTGTTGCCGTCGTACTGCCCGGTAAAGGCCAGCCACTTGCCGTCCGGGGAAAAACGCGGGAACATCTCATAACCCGTATCGCCGGTCAGCCGCCGGGCGACTCCCCCGGCCATGGGCACGGAGTAAAGGTCTCCGGCGTAAGAGAACACGATCTGCTCTCCGTTGGTGGTGGGAAACCGCAGCAGTCGCGCTTCCTCCTGCTGCGCGAAAAGTAACCCGGTTAAAAACAACATGAGCATAGCAATTATTGCGGTGTGAAATTTCATAAGAACTCCTGAGTTTGATGGTGAGGGAGTGCAAAATTTATTTTGCACGTGAATTTTTTGGATGGGTTTTGAAAAGGGGTGAAAAAGATCTGCGACTATGGGAATTCCGGTGTAGAGCCCGGGAATCACCAGATCCGGGCAGCATTCATAACGCTTCAATAGCCTGTCTCCGCTTGCGCTGCTCAACCTGCGGCGCTCTAAGGGTTTCGATTTGGGCATCTAAAGTACAACCACTTTAGGATAAAGTTGCATGATAAAAAATTTTTTTCACGAAATCAGGGAGAAAATAGATCGTGTTATGGTAACAATGTTAAACGAGAGCCCATAACTTACCCGGTTTTGAAAAAATTCTCCGGCTGCCTGGCCTTACAAAATTTTATTCTCCCTCAAATCTTTGTCCCGTTCGCATCGTATAAAAACCGTGCTTAAAAAAATCTTTTGCCCGGAGAAGGTATGAACCATCGAATACTTTTCATTGTAACGTTATCGGCGGCCCTGCTCCTGCTTTGCGGCTCGCCCCTGTTTGCCCAGGAAGATAAAGAAAAAGGCAAAATCGGTTCCCTGGAAAAGGAAGTGAGCAAGGATAAAGATTCCGATGAGGAAGAGAGCGATTCCGACGAAGATTCGGATGACAGCGACTCGGACGGCAATATCTTCGCTAACCTTGCCCTGGAGCTTTCCGGCCGCCTTGCCGTGGGGCTGTTCATTGTTTTTCCGAATGAGGACAGCCTGCTCTACGCCGGTTCTTACCGGAATTGCTCTTTTTCCGAATATCCCTACGCCGACCCGGAAGACGGTCTGTTTTCGCAAGCCGTCGGGAAAAAATTTTCCGTGAATATTTCCGGCCATTATTTTTATGATGAGGAAAATTTGACCGGTTACGCGGTGCGGGCGCGGTATTATCCCCTTCCGTATGTCAGCGCGGAAGTGCATTTCACCGATTTAACGGAAAAACTCTCCACCCGGGAAGACCACCTGAAGATCTACAATATCTTCATCAACTATAACCGCCTGCGGCTGGAGCGCTGGGCTGTCTGGTGGGGATTGGGGCTAAAAGGACTACAGGGGGATAAAACCTACAACGGGTTTGCCTTCAACATAGGAACCGAGGTATATCCCGCCCGGCCGGTCAGCGTTACGCTGAACTACGGAGGCGGGTTCATCAACGGAACTTACCTGCCGGAATTTTTCGGCTCCCTCAACTTTCACCTGTACCGCTTTGCAGTATTTGCCGGTTATCAGTATTGGTCTGCGGGAGGGGCCAAAATCGACGGCCTGGTGGGCGGGCTGAGGCTGTTTTTCTAAAATTTCCCCGCTACCTGAGGCGAGACAGGGCCTCAGCGCTCATCAATGGCGCAGCTTAGAGATTTTCTAGAAAATCAAAATTTCTGCCACAAAGCCATCAAGACACCAGGTTTTCACGAAGTTTTTTGAGGGCGCATGTTCACCAGGGGGAAAGCCGGGTGTCTATAACATTGCGGAGAGTGATGGCGCCGTCTCCTGTCGCAAAGCGGAAATTGAGCTCGGATGGAGCGCCGGCATCCGGATCGACCTGAGCGCGCGCCGGTGAAGGAAACGTTTTCACCCCCCAATCCATTCCCGAATTCGCCGAAATACCCCCTCCCACATCTCCCCGGTCAGCTTCCCGGTAAAGGTATTCTGCTGGCTGGGGTGGAAAGAGGCGAACAGCCGAAATTGCCCGCTTAGCAGCACTTCCGCCCCGTGCCGGAATTGAGGCCGCGGTTTGAAGGGGCCCAGTCCTTTGCGTTCCAACATTTCTAAGGAATGGCGAAACGATAATTGGCCTAAACACAGGATCGCTTTTCCCCCGGGAAGGGAATTCCATTGTTGCAGGAAATGATCCATTTCCGCGGCCAGGTAAGGGGCGCAGTTGGCGAATTCTTCCGGCGCGGGTTTATTGCCCGGCGGGGCGCAGCGGCACAGCGCGGTGATGTAGCAATCGCGCAGTTGCAGGCCGTCCTCCCGGCTCTCGGAGGCCGGCTGATTGGCAAAGCCCGCTTTGTGGAGCGCCCGGTAGAGCCAGTCCCCGCTGCGGTCCCCGGTGAACATGCGCCCGGTGCGGTTGGCCCCGTGCGCCGCGGGGGCCAGCCCGATGATCAGCAGCCGGGCACGCGCATCACCGAAGCCGGGCACCGGTTTGCCCCAGTAATCCCAATCTGCAAAACGGCGGGTTTTTCCCGCGGCAATTTTTTCCCGCCATTCCACCAGGCGCGGGCACTTGCGGCACTGAATAACGTCACGGTTTATGGTTTGGATATCCATAGTTCTTTTGTGTTAAAGTGTTATTGTGTTTTAGTGTTATTGTCTTTTGTAATCTCTGGCCATCTCCGGAATCACGAACGAATCTTCAAACGCGGCATACCATAACACTATAACACCAAAACAACCTGTAGTGCTAGTTCTAATAACTGGCACTCGGTCTAACCGCGAATTGACGCGAATGGACGCTAATTTAGGCGGGTCTCGATCCCAAAGTCATTTGCGTTTATTCGCGTACTTTCGCGGTTTAAATCAACTAGTGCGACAAACACTAAGTTCTTGCACCCCTTTGTCATGCCCGAATGTCTTTATCGGGCATCCACAGGCCTAAAACTTATAGATTCCCGATAGAAACATTCGGGAATGACCCAGGAGAAAGG
>WYBG01000545.1 GCA_011526015.1 Deltaproteobacteria bacterium
CCACTTCCTCTATGGATGGCGCGTCAGGGGGAGAAGGCGTTACAATATTCGTACAACCGGTTCAGGTAACCACATTTCCTTATTACGGCAGCAAGTTAAACGAAGGCATTCTCAAAAACCATGACTTCGGTCAAGTTTTTGGGCGCTAAACCGCCGGGCTGCAAGCTGCTCCCCCCTGCCGGAACCCGGCTATCGGAATCCGGCAGGATATTTGAAAATTCTTTTTTTTTACAGATTTAGGTTTAACTTAAGAGCGAAGTATTGAGCGAAACCGCTGAAACGTTCAGCTTCTCGATTACCTATGAAAAACGCCAAATTTTTAATCATCCGCCTGAGCTCCATCGGGGACGTGATTCTTACTTCGCCGCTGCTGCGGCAACTGCGGGAGCGCTTTCCCGCGGCGCAAATCGATTTTTTGATCCGCCGGGAATACGCGGAGCTGGTGCGCTACAATCCGCATTTATCCAATATCCTCGAACTGGATGTTCGCGGGGGGCGGGCAGAACTAAAAATGATGAAAACGCGCCTCCGGGAAGCGGGATACAATGCCATCCTGGATTTGCACGGCAACTTCCGCAGCGTTTTTCTGAGATCTTTCCCGAACCGTCCCCCGGTGTACAAAATCCGCAAGAACCAGTTTCCGCGCTTCTTGCTGGTCAAGTTCAAGATCAATTTATATCGGCGATTGTACGGCCACCCCCTTTCCGCGGCAGAGAAGTACCTCCGCGCCGCCGCGCCGCTGGGCCTTTCCCCGGGCGATCTGCGCCCGGAGCTGCATCTCCCCGCGGAGGCGGAAAACAAGGGGGAGGCGATCTGGCAGGAGTTGAGCCGGGAAAACTTCCGGGTGGTGATGGCCCCCGGGGCGCGGCACTTCACCAAACGCTGGCCGGCGCCTTATTATGCGGAATTGATCCGGGCGCTTTACGAGAAACGGGGCTGGCGCACCTTGTTGGTGGGCGGGCCGGATGAGTTGCAGACCATCAAAGAAATCCAGCGCCGCACCGGGAACGAAATCCAGCAAAGCCGCGCCGGGGAGCTTTCCCTGTTAGAAACCTTCGCGGTGATGCGCCGGACGCCCCTGTTTATCAGCAACGACTCCGGGCTGATGCACGCCGCCGCCGCGTTTCAGACCCCCCAAATTGCCATTTTCGGCTCCACGGTGCAGGAATTGGGGTTCTTCCCCCTCAACCCCAATGCCCGGGTGTTAGAAAACGCCGGGCTGGGCTGCCGCCCTTGCTCGCACATCGGGCGGGCTTCCTGCCCGAAGGGGCATTTCAAATGTATGCGGGAGATCACGCCGGCGCGGGTTTTGGAGGAGATTGGGGAGAAGGGTTTACGGGATTGATGGTCAAGGTTCAACCTGGTAACGTTCGAAAACATATCCTTTCCATAGATGATGAGAACGGATTTCACCCTCCCGTTTAAACGATGGGGCCGGTTTTTGGCGGATTTGTTTTTCCCGCCGCTCTGCCTGGGCTGCCAGGCCATCCTGGAATCGCCCACCGCCCTCCCGCTCATTTGCCCAAACTGCCTGAACTCCCTCACCCCTTTGCCGGAAGATTTCCCGCAAATCCACATCCTCAACCGGCTGCACCCCTGCTACCTCGACGATTTGTGGATCGCATTCGAATTCAGCGAGGTGATCCGGGCGCTTTTGCACTCCATCAAGTATCAAAAAATGCCCCGGCAGGGGATGCGCCTGGGCGCGTATGCCGGGCATATTTTATCGAGGCGGTTGCAATCCGCCGGCGAAGGGTTGGTGCTGCCGGTGCCGCTTCACCCCCTGCGAACGAAAGAGCGGGAGTATAACCAGAGCGCGCTGATTGCCCGGGGTATGTTTGAAAATCTTGAAAATGAAATTGTTGAAAATCTGCTGGTGCGCCGGCGCTATACCGCCACTCAAACCCGCTTGAATCGCATGAGACGGAAACTCAACGTCAAAAATGCTTTTGCGGTTGGGGAAGAAATCCCCCTGGCGGATCGCGCGGTGATCCTGGTGGATGACGTGGTTACCACCGGGGCGACCATGAACGAATGCGCCCGGGTGCTGAAAGAACAGGGAGCGAAGCGGGTGACCGGAATGGCCCTGGCAACGCCGGTGCAGGGAGGGTAACCCCCCCCTGCCCGCTTCGACGCCCTGGGTCGGTTTTTAGGCTACAAGTAGGTAACGTGGCGGGAACGCCGGAGAATGATCCATTGCCACTTTTTCAATTTTGTGCCCCCGCAACTGGGGAACATCAGGTTGTCCGGATCATCGTCGTAATGCCAGAGCGAGCAGGCGTGCCCCACTTCATGGGCGAGGCAGAATCCGTCCGGCCCTTCGACGGTCACGTAATCCACCAGCGGCCCCAGGGAACACCCTCGTTTGCCCTCCACGTCGCGAACCACGAAAACGACCACCGGCGCGGCGTAGCCGATCAATCTTAAAAAGGCGCTGTCGAAGCAGTGAACGTTGCTGTTGTTTTCAAAATAGGTTCCCGCGGTCCAGAGGTCATCGCCCAAAGCCCCGGCGTCGCAGTGGGTATCCAGCGCGTTCTCCGGGGAATCTTTCAGGGTTTCAATATGGGAAACTTTGATTTTGACGTTGGCTTCTTTTTTATAGATTTGCTTCGCGGATTCAATGGATTTTTGGAGGCTCTCCGCGGTGGCCATGGCCCGCTCTTTGTCGCTGAGAATGAGGATGCACAGTCGCAGCTTTTTGGGAAGCTTAATCCCAAATATCCCGGCGATGATGTCCAGGATGCCGATGATGGTCCAGACGATCTCCAGAATGAGCTTCCAGATCCAGTTTATCAGCCGTCCCAGGATGGGGATGGAGAGGATCAGCCCGATAAACGTGGCCAGAAAATTCAAAATAAACGTTACCACCTCGCAAATCACGTAAGTGACCCACTTGATCACCGTGACCACCACCCAGCGCACTACCAGTACGAAGATGGTTTCCAGCCAGCAGAACCATTTATTGCAGCAGGCGCACCACCATTTGCACTTCCGCTGCTTGCAGCGTTGCACGGTCTTTTCAACCCACTCGTCGATGGGTTTCTCGACCTTTTCTTCGACCAGTTTTTTATATTCCTTACAAACCTGTGCCATGATATATACCTCGATATTGAATTGGGGTGTAGGATTAAAGCTCAGTCTCCGCTTGCCCGGAGCGATGAGCGTAATTGAGAAATCACGTGAATTAGTTTCAGGTAGGAGCGGGCCAATCCTGACAGCTTTCCGATAAGCGCGCTTCCGATAATGATGCCTGCCCCGGCGGCAACGCCCTTCCAGCTTGGCGGGAAGTAGCTTACCCCGGAGACAAACGGCAGGATGATCAGGAGCAGGATGGTAAGGGCGAGGAAGATTGATCCCATGCCGCACCCGCACTCAAAATAATAGTCGTTTAATTTGGCCTGGAAAATCTGCGCCCGGTCAGGGGGAAGGTTTTTGAACCGGAGGGTAATTTCGGAGAAGGGACTGTCATCTATCTTGCTCTTCCAATAAGATTCTCTCAGGAAATTCAGCGTTTCCGCGTTATCAACGCACAAAATCTTGCCGGTTGCCGGATTGCCAAGCGCCATTCTATCGAACTCCCCATGGTTTCGTAAACTTCATTCAACCTTTATCCCTGATGAGTACATCTTGCCATTCTTGCTTCTTCACTCATAGAGGAAGCAGGAGTAAAAATCCTCTCAGGGCGAAATATTGATGCGCGAATTTTCGATAAGAATTTATGCGGCAGGGAGGGATATTCAGGGTGCATTTTCAGGTATGTTCTCGCGCCGTTTAGCCCTTGCATTGAAATCGGGATCGTGTCTATATTTGCCGCTCATAAAGAAAAAGGAAAGGTTTGAATGCTTGGCGGAAAAGAGAAAAGAGCCCTGCGGGCGCAGGGCAACCAGCTCAGAACGGAAATCTGGGTTGGCAAAGAGGGTATTTCCGAAGGTACTCTGAAAGCATTGGAAAATTCTTTCAACACCAAAGAGTTGGTCAAAATTAAATTGCAGGAAAACTGCCCCCTGGATAAACAGGAGGTCGCCGATATCCTCTGTCGCAAAAGCCGCTCGGAGCTGGTGCAAATACTCGGCAATACCATCCTGCTCTACCGGCCTCTACCGGAGGAACAGTAGCAGGGGCGGTGGCAGGAGCAGGCGCAGTAACCAGGGGCAGTGGGCAATGTCGAACATCCGGTTGCTTACTGACTCCTGCTTACTGCCCCTGCTCCTCTTCCTCCAACTCCGCCTCTACCATTCTTGCCGCCACGGTTCCCTGGCCGATGGCCACCGAGATGTAGCGGCGCTCCGGGGGAACGGTGAGGTCCCCGGCGGCGAAAATACCCTTTACGGAGGTTCTGCCGGTCTCATCCACGAGCACCCGGCCATCGGGGTGGCGGGCGAGGGGGGGATGGATCTCCGGCAACTGCACCTCCACCCCGATGCGAATAAAGCAGGCCTCCGCGGTAAGCAATTTCCCGGAGATCAGCTTTACCGCCTCCAGCCGCTCCTTCCCTACTAAGGCGGCCACCTGCTCCCCGGCCAAAACGTCGATGCCGGGGGTTTCCAGCAGGCGGGAACGGAATCTCCGCCGCGCCCGCAATTCTGCGCGCAGGAGTATTTGCACCTGCGCCCCGGCTTCGGCCAGCCGCACCGCGGTCTCCGCGGCTTCGTCCCCACCGCCCACGATGACCACTCGTTTTCCCCGGAATCGCTCGATGTCTTTGCGCGCCGAACCGCTCTCGGCAAGGTATTCCCCGGGCGCCTTCAGCGCGCGGGGCGCCGCCCCGGTAGCCAGCAGCGCCCGGCGGGCGCGAATCTCGCCGCCTTCCCCGGTTCTCAGGGCTAAATGCGTTGGTTGCTGCGATACCCGGAGCACCCGAACGCCGGTGCGATACTCGACCTGTTGCTGCTGAAGGTGCGCCACGAATTTTTTCACCAGGTCTTTCCCGGAGATGGTAAAGTGCCCGAGCAAATCCGGCACCGGATCGTCGATTTGCCGGAAAACCTGCCCTCCAAGTTGTTCGGCGCCCTCTAACAGCAGGGTGTCCACCCCGTTTCCGGCGGCAACCAGCGCCGCGCTCATCCCCGCCGGCCCCCCGCCAATGATCACAAAATCTCTGATAATTCTGCTTTGATCCATTTTGGCCCCCGTTTCAAACCTCTTCCGGAACCGGTTTATACAACCAGGCTGTTTATACGATTATGAAACACTCCCTTAAAGTGTCCGAAACGAAACTGCAAATTCCAAGTAGTAAAATTCGAGGGAAATGAAAAACGCAGAAAAACGATGGGAAACGGCCTTTGGAGAATCATCCATAAGGAGATGGCATGACGGAAAATTATATTCATATACCCGCGGCCTGGTGCCGGGATAAACAGATAATTTCCGGGTGTCTCACCCTGGAAGCAGCCAGGGAAATCGCCGAATCGGGAATTCCGGATCGCTACCTGGTGCCCGTCAAGGCATATTACGGGAGAAAACAACCCTTCGGAGAGACCCTGGCCCCTGCGGGCGCGGTGAGGGCGAAATTCCGGGAAAAAATGCTGTTCCGCCCGGCCACGGCGTCAATTTGAACACTTACAAACCTGGGCGCCTTCTTACGATAACACTGTTTTAGTGCCCAAACCCGCGCATCATCGGGAAAGCGTGCAGCAGCCCTGGGAAAAGCGCTTCCATGCTTTCCTGCGCGCCTTTGGAGCTGCCCGGCAGGTTGACGATGAGGCAGTTGCCGCGCAGGCCGCTCACTTCCCGGGAGAGCATGGCGTAGGGGGTGCGCTCTTTGCCGTGCTTGCGGATCGCCTCCGCAATGCCGGGAATTTCCCTGCCGATCACTTCCCGGGTGGCTTCCGGGGTAACGTCGCGGGGGCCTAACCCGGTGCCGCCGGCGGTAAACAGCAGGTCGATCTTTTCCTGGTCCGCCAGTTGGATCAATCGCTCCCGGATTTGTTCTTTTTCATCCGGCAGCACCTCGTACACCGCCACGTTCACTTCCTGTTTTTCTAAAAATTGTTGAATGATCTTGCCGGATTTATCCTCCCGCTGCCCTGCAAAGGTGGAGTCGGAGATTACCAGCACCGCGGCGCGCAGCGGCTCTGCGAAGCCATCCCGGAAACTGCTCTTTCCGCCCTTTTTTTTCACCAGTTTGATATCGCTGATGGTTAGCTCTTCATCCAACGGTTTGAGCATGTCGTACATGTTCAGCAGCGCCCCGGCCACGGCGGCCAGCGCCTCCATTTCCACCCCGGTTTTCCAGATCGCCTTCGCTTCCGCGAACACTTTGATGCGATCTTCTTCGAATTCAAATTTCAGGTCGATCAAGTCTAAGGGGAGGTTGTGGCAGAACACCATCCATTCGGAGCAGCGTTTGGCGGCGTTGATGCCCGCGGCGCGGGCCACTTCCAGCACGTCCCCCTTGGGCACGGTGCGGTCAATTACCCGGTGAATCGTTTCCGGTTTGGCGATGAGCGTTCCTTTGGCCATCGCGTAGCGCAAGGTGTTGAATTTGGGGCTTACGTCGATCATGCTCATCTCCGAAATCTTTTAATCTTGTGCGGGTACACGGTTAAATTGCTACTGAAACAAACACTAAGTTTTCGACACCCTTGTCATGCCCGAATGTTCCCCGCTTAATACCTGCGGGGACAAGCTTTATCGGGCATCCATACGCCCAAAACTTATAGATTCCCGATAGAAACCTTCGGGAATGACAAAAAAAAAGGGGGTTAACAACTTAGTTTTTAAACCACTACATGGTTAAATGGTTGGAGGGCTGAATGGCTTGTCAGACAACCATTTAACAATCCATCAATCCATTAATCCAATCTTCCATTAGCCTACCGCTTCCTACCCCCCAATCAGGGCCATGGACTGGGAGACGTCCAACGGCTGGCTGCGCTGCTTTTCCGCCTCCCAGCCGTCTTTGAAACGTTGCCCGATGCACTGCCGGAACAGGTTTTTGATTTCTTCATCCGTGGCTCCGCCGCGCAGCAGGGTTTTTAAGTCTAAAACCCCTTCCCCGTAGAGGCAGGTTTGCAGGGTTCCCCGGGCGGTGACGCGAATGCGGTTGCAACTGCCGCAAAAAGTGCGGCTGAATCCGGCGATGATTCCCAGGGCGCCTTTGTGCCCGGGAACCCGGAAATTCATCGAGGTGGAGGTGGCTTCCGATTCCAGCGGATACAAGTTCGGGTATTCGTTCTGCAGCGCTTTCAGGATCCGTTTATAGTTCCAGGATAATTTCCGCTTGCCCCCGTCGGCGCCGTTGAAAGGCATTTCTTCGATGTAGCGCACCCCCACGGGGTAGTCGCGGCCCAGGCGCGACATGGGGATGATATCTTCCGCGTTCTGCCCCTCCAACAGCACCATGTTGACCTTCAGGGGAATGTCATAAGCGAGGATAGCATGGAAGCAAGCCAGCACCCGCTCCAGTTCATCCCGCCGGGTCATTTGGAAAAACCGTTCCCGGTCCAGGGTATCTATGCTCAGGTTGATGGATTTGACGCCCAATCGCTTCAGCTCCGGCACGTGCGGAGCGGTCAGCACCCCGTTGGTGGTGATATGAATGGCCTGAATGCCTTCGATAGCGTGTACCCGGCGCAGGAAATCCATCAACCCTTTGCGCACGAAAGGCTCCCCACCGGTAATGCGCACTTTGTTGACGCCCATGCCGGCCAACAGGCGGAGAATCCGTTCCATTTCTTCATAGGAAAGAATCTGGTCGCGGGCGATGAAGGGAACGCCCTGTTCCGGCATGCAGTACACGCAGCGCAGGTTGCAGCGGTCGGTTACGGACAAGCGCACGTAGGTGATCCGGCGACCGAAATTATCGATCAAGATATCTTCGGCAGGCGGTTGGTGGCGGCCATTGGGCGGAATTTCAACGGGGTGTATGGCGATTTTCATGGGTCTGCTCCTTTTCAAACACGGAAGGCAAGCCCGTTTCCGGGCTTACCCTGCCCCGGCGGGTGCGCCGGGATCGGCCGGGCACCATGTCCCGCGGGGGGGGATGTAGATGCGGCGGCTCGGAGTGGATTGAGATTGGTTCTCTTATGCCTCGCTCTCAGAAACATCCTGCAGGATGTTTTCGGCTAATATGGCGGCGATTTCATCGGCCGGGTGATCTTTTGCGTAAAGGCCGGCGATTTTGGAAAGGGACGGGGACAGAGACTTTGGATCGACGTCTTTGGCATAAATGGGGAATATATGTTTCTTACGGCTGGCAAAATCCCGGCTGAGCGCCACGCCCAATTCAAAGTTTGCCCACTGTTTATCGAAATATGCTGGCGAGAGTATCAAAATAAAATACCGGCTCTCTTCCAGTGCATTCTCTATTTCCCGAAGAAAGGAGTCGCCGAATCGCAATTTTCCCTCATCGTACCATACTTTCAATCCCTGGTTTCTCAGGGCATTGGCCAGGTTTTTTGCAAATAAACCATCCTCTGAAGAGTAGGAAATAAACGCGTCATAGGTGGGTTTATTCTCAGTCATTTTCTTTTCCTCATATTTTCAATTCTATTTTGCAATTGCTGGAAATAATCGTCAAGGGTATTTATATCCACTAAATCAATGCGCATTAAGAGAGTGGGTGTGCCTTCCTGGCTCACCAGCCGATTCACTGTGAGGCCGTGAAGGATCCCAACGATTCGTTTACTCTGTCCCCCAAAAGCTCCAATCTCCATCCAGATATAGAGGCGTTTGGTTGCCCAGGGCGTCAAAAGTACTAAAAGCTCGTTAGAGACTTGTGCAGCATCCAGAATTTTTTCTTCAATATCATCGCCGTATTCAATATCTGCTCCATCTAAAAATGTGTTGGCGCCGCAGCTTTTTATACGAGTAGCAATTTGTCTGGCAACCCAGGTATCGATAGATGAATGAGAAATAAAAACCTGAAAATCGAGTGGTTTTTTCCCCGCCATACAATCCCTCTCTTGAGCTTCGACAATATAATGGTTACCAGTTCATCAATCAAGCGGCCATAATCCTCTTCGCAAATAGAGCTCTATTTGTTCCAGATCTTCTTTCCGGTTCACGTTCAAAAAAAATTCCGCCCGGTACCCGGGCAACTCCTGGGGCATGGAAATCTCCACCCCCCGCAATTCCCGAATCACTGTTTGCAGCGCAAAATCCCCCTTCCGCAGCCTCGCCTCCAGCGCCCCCGCGAGGGTTTTCGGCCAGATGGAAACCAGCGGTTCCAGACCCCGTTCCGAGCAGGCGCTGACCGGGCGGTTTTTCTGCCGCCGTTCAAATAAAATCCGGTAAACCTGCGCCGGCAGCAGGGGCAGGTCGCAGGGGAGCACCGCAACCCAGGGTGTTTGTGCAGCTTGCAAAACCGAGTAAATCCCCCCTAACGGCCCGTAGCCGGGAAGAACGTCCCCCACCAGGGGAACGTTCTTGTCTTCGTAAATATTGATTTTCCCGTAATTCAAAAGCGCCCGGGATGAAATTTGCCCGGCGAGGCGGAGCGCGTGATCGAGCAGGGATTCATCGCCCAGCCGGGCAAGGGCCTTGGGCGCGCCGAAGCGCCGGCTTTTCCCCCCGGCAATGATCGCCGCGGTCAACTCATCGCTGATCGGTTCGTTCATAAACGCGCCTTGCTAAACTTTCCCGCCGCCAAACAGTTTAAGATCACGGAAAGTAGATTTTAACTATGGAATATTTGCCGAACAAACCTTAATTTCTGTCGCAAGTAAAAAAAATGTTCTGCCGGAAATTGAAATAGAATGGAGATCAACGGACGGTGGTAAAATTCGGCATGGGAAACGTTTTAAATAATTAAGAACTGAAATTTTCTGAAGAAAACGCTCGTAGCGCCGATGATAATTCTTCACCTCCAGAAAGCCTGTAAATTCGGAGCATGATGTTTAGAAAGCGGCGGCGCTAAGGGTTCTTCAGGAACTATCCAAAATATTGCTCTGGCAGCGGTGAATTTTATCACACTTATTTGGAAAAGGAGAATTATTGTATGTTGGGCTTAAAGCTCGACTTCCCAGGGGGTTTGGGCGTTTTCCCGGAGCAAGCCAAAAGGGCAGATGAATGAAGAAGACTCTCCATGTTCTTATCATCGGGCATTCCGAAGAGGAAGCCGCGATGTTATGCGAGGAACTCGGCCGCGGCAGGTACGATATCTTCCGGGAACGGGTTTATTCTTCTTCTACCTTGATCGAGGCTCTCTCCCGCCAATCCTGGGACCTGGTGATCTCCGAATATAAATTACCCCGCTTTAGCGTTCTGGCCGCCCTGGAGTTGCTCCGGAAAAACGCCCCCGCCACCCCGCTTATCGTCGTTTCCGAGGAGCGGGATGAAGAAGCGCTGGTGGCCGCCATCAAGGCCGGCGCCCGGGATTTTATTTTAAAACAGCGCCTGGAGCGCCTGCTTCCCGCGGTAGAAGCTGCCCTGGCGGAGAAAAATGCCCCGGCAGCGGGGATGGACGGGGGGCCCCCGTCGAGGCATTTCGATGAACGTTTAAAACTGGCCCTGGAGGTCAACAATTCCGGGTTGTGGGACTGGAACGTGGAGACCGGGGAAATTCACTTCAGCTCCCAGTGGGAGGCGATGCTGGGCTTCCGGGAGGGTGAATTCACCCCTAACCTTTATGCCTGGGAGGCGCTGCTCCATCCCGAAGACAAAACCGCGGTAAACCACGCCTTAAACGAGCACTTAGAAGGCCGCACCCCCTATTATGAAACCGAGCACCGCCTGAAATCCCGAAAAGGAGAGTGGGTTTGGGTTCAAAATCGCGGCCGGGTGGTGGAGCGGGACGGGGAGGGCCGGGCCTTGCGAGTGATCGGCACTTACACCGATATTTCATCGCGGAAACGCGCCGAGGCCTCCCTGCGCCTTAAAACGGCGGAATTCGAGACGATCTTTAACGCGAACCCGGAGGCGGTGGTTTTTTCCAATAATAAGCGGGAAATCACCCTGGTGAACCCCGCTTTCTGCGCCCTGTTCGAATATGCGCCCGATGAATTGCAGGGCAAAAGCGAGGAGATTCTCTACGCCGACGCCAAAGATTTCAGGAATGCGGCGAACCCCGGGCAGGGGGCCAACGGAAAAGAGGCCACCCCGGCCCGGGAAATCCTCTTCAAGAAGAAAACCGGCCAGACGCTCACCGGCGAAAGGGTCGAAACCACGGTAGAAGATGCGCAGGGAAACCGCATTGGTTTTCTGGTCATTATTCGCGATGTTTCCGCCCGCAAAAAAATGGCGGCTCCCCTCAACGGCCAGGAAACCAACTACCGGCGCCTGTTCGAAGAAGATTTGACCGGCAATTTCATCATCTCCCCGCAGGGAGCTATTATCACCTGCAACCCCTCCTTCGCCCGCATTTTCGGCTTCGCATCGGTAGATGAAGCGATGAAGGGCAATTTCTTCGATCTCAACCCCGATCCCAAGTTCAAAGCTTCGTTTTTGGAATTGTTGCGCAAAGAGAAGAAACTGGAATCGCACGAATTGGAATTGCAGCGCCGCGACGGCAAAATCGTTTTCGTGGTGCAAAACGTGATCGGCGAATTCGGGGAAAACGGGGATTTGCAAACTATCCGGGGATATGTCTTCGATGATACCCGCCGGCGAGAGATCGAAAGCCAGTTCGTGCAGTCCCAGAAAATGGAGAGCCTGGGCACCCTGGCGGGCAGCATCGCGCACGATTTCAACAATCTTCTCTCGGTTATCAGCGCCAACAGCGAGATTTTATTGATGAAGATGAACTCCGAGGACCCCCTGCGCAAAGCTGCGGAGCAAATCAAACAGACCAGCCGCCAGGCGGCCATCCTCACCCACCAGATCCTCACCTTCAGCCGCAAGCAGGTGGTGCAGCCCCGGGTGATCGATTTGAACGAGGTGGTGGAGAACGTCGCCAAAATTCTCTACCGGCTGATCGGCAAAGATATCGAAATGCACACGATTTTGAATCCGGACCTGGGAAAAGTGAAGATCGACCCGGTGCAGATCGAGCAAATCATCATTAACCTGGCGGTAAACGCCCGCGACGCCATGCCCGGCGGGGGCAAGCTGACCATCGGCACTAACAACGTAACGGTGGATAAAGAAATGGCCGGAAAACATATCGACGCGCAACCCGGCCTCTACGTGCTCCTCGCGGTCAGCGACACCGGCACCGGGATGGACTCCGAAACGTTGAAGCATATCTTCGAACCCTTTTTTACCACCAAGAAAAAGGGAAAAGGCACCGGCCTGGGACTTTCTACGGTGTACGGGATCGTCAAGCAAAATAAAGGCTTCATCGACGTGTACAGCAAGCCGGGCAAAGGCTCTATCTTCAAGATTTATTTACCCCGGCAGGCGGAGGGGCAGGGACAGGGGCAGGGGCAGGAGCGGGTGGCAGGAGCAGGAGAAAAGGGTACGATGAACTGATTTCATGGGAATAGCAAGGAATCAATCCTTGCTGTGTCATTCCCGCGAAAGCGCATAGGCGTAAACCTTAGCGTGCGACCTTTTGTGGATAAGATAACCGTTTATTTCTTTTTTCATAGGCGCAATGGTACAAAATATTTTGAATAAAGTTATCCTGGTTA
>WYBG01000546.1 GCA_011526015.1 Deltaproteobacteria bacterium
AGAAATCTCCGGGTGATCGAAATATAAACGCAGCGGCGAGCCCGAACCCGGCATCGCCCAATTTCCGCAGCTTTCACAACGAAAGAAAACAGAACCGAGAGGAGATCATAAAATGTACCAGGAAATTATAACCCACCGTCGGGAAGGCGCAGCAGACTCCCCTGATGCGATATTGCACCCGGCGATTCTTTTGCCTGATGAAATCGAAGATAAACTCTACGCCGGCGCGCACTTGGCCGAAATCGGCTGCGGCGAGGGGGAATCCGTTATCCGGCTGGCGCAGGCCTACCCGAAATCCTTTTTTACCGGCGTCGATCCCGGTTATGCCTCCATCATCGCGGCGCGCCGGAAAGCAAAAGAAGCCCGGGTAACCGCGCGGGTGAGCTTTTTGGTGGGATCGCTGAAGAGCTATTTCGGCGAGCAGTATGATATCGTCACCACCCGCCACGGGTTTTTTGTGCCGGTTACGCTGGCGGAAGCCGCGGCCTACGTGCGCGAAAAGCTCCGGGAAGAGGGCGCCTGGCTGATTTCCATGCCGCTGAACGGCAATAGTGAAAAGCACCTGGGCGAAATCGTTCGGCAGGGCGGGTTTACCCGTTTTCGCCGGGCGGTGGAAACCTGGCCCCGGGCAGTGTACGAAGCAAGACCGTGATCGTGGGGGCGAATCGCGATTCGCCCTTACATCCCCACAAAACATTTGGCTTTCCGGCAAATCATCCTTAAAATCGCACTCATTTTCGATCAACCGCGGGCGCCAGTCCCCCGGCTCTTTTGATAACCAATTTTAGCAGCCATACATGGCCGGGCTCTTGAAAAACCTTCTCAAAGCTTATACCGCCTCGTTTGCGGGTCTGCCCGGCGCGGCCTGGCTGCTCTCCCTGGTGGTGCTGATCAACCGCAGCGGCTCCATGGTGCTTTTTTTCATGTCCCTGTATTTAACCGACGAGCTCCGCTTCAGCGTTGCCGACGCCGGGAACATCATCAGCGTGTACGGCTTCGGTTACCTGGCCGGGTCGTTTTTGGGAGGCTGGCTAAGCGACAAATGGGGCACTTCCCGGGTTCAATTGCTCAGCCTGGCGCTCTCCGGGGTCGGTTACATTGCGATCCGCTTTTTAAGCGATTTTTACGAGGTCGCCATTGCGATCTTTCTCCTCGCCGTGGTAGCGGAAGCCTTCCGCCCGGCCAACGCCACTGCTCTGGCCAACGTGGCGCCCCCGGAAAAACGCGCCCGCGCCTTCGCGCTCAATCGCCTGGCCATTAACTTAGGTATTACCATCGGCCCCGCCCTGGGCGGTTTCCTGGCAACTTTAGACTACCATTACCTGTTCTGGGTGGATGGGATTACCAGTTTCGCGGCGGCGGTGATTTTCTATCGCCTGCTTTTTCGCGCGAAGGCCGCCGGCTCTGCGCCTCTGGAAAATCCGACCGATGCCGGCGCGTCGCCGTCGAAAGACCGGATTTTTTTGTTTTTCCTGGCGCTGGTCCTGCTGATCGGGATACTGTTTTTTCAAATCTTCAATACCTGGCCGCTGTTCCTGCGCCAGAATTACAGCTTGTTAGAAAACCAGATCGGGATCCTGCTGGCTTTGAACGGCTTCCTGATCATTCTGTTAGAAATGCCCTTCATCCACCGGGTCGAAAACCGGAACTCCATGAATATCATCTCCCTCGGGGTGTTGCTTCTCTTCGGGGGATTTGCAATTTTACCGTTAGGGCGGGGCTTCGGATATGCCGCCTTTACGGTGATTATCTGGACCCTGGGCGAGATTTTGATTTTCCCGCTCACCAGCGCGTTTATCGCCAACCGCGCGCCGGATTCCACCCGCGGCCGCTACATGGGGGCTTACATTCTCACCTATTCGCTGGCGTTCATTGCCGGGCCGGCCCTGGGTTCTTATCTTTATAGCCATTTTGGCCCCACGGTGTTGTGGAGCAGCGCCGGGGTTGCCGGGGTAATCGTATTTGCGGGATTTTTGACGTTGAATCGCTTTTTGAAACGGGAGGCGGTCCTAAGAGCTTAACCCGGATTGTTTATGTAATTCCAGATTTTTTGAGGTTTTTATGGCAGAATGATTGATTGGCAGAATAATTTTTTAAATCATTCTGCTCACAACCTGCAACTCACAACCCGCAACCCGCAACCCGCAACCCGCAACCCGCAACTCGCAACTCGCAACTGGCAACTGGCAACTGGCAACTCAAAACGATCCACCCCACCGCCATTCCTGCAACATATCTGCAAACACTTGCAACATCGGTTCAAATTTCCCCGCCAGGCTTCATCCCGGTATAAAAAAAGGGCGTAAAACCCTTTCTTCCTGCCACATTTTTACAAATACTCGCAACATAGTTGAAAGATTTCCCGGTAAAATTGCGGTATCTTTGTCTCGCGCAATTTGATTTGCCCTGTAACAAGAGCGTAGCGCCGATACCCACTAACCCAAAGAAGTATAGAAAGGAGAATACAGTGTTTTCTCGATTCATTATAAAGATATTCAGAATTGTTTTCAAATTAACGGAAATGATCGCGCCGCCGCTGGCGGGCAGGTGGGCCATCCGGTTGTTTTTTACTCCCGAAAAACCCCGCCGGCCCCGGCAGGAGCAAGCCTTCCTACAGAACGCCAACCGGCAAAAGGTTTTATTCCGCAGCAATTTCAAGTTGGACGATTCCGACGATTACTACATCCGCTATAGCTGGGGTGACGGCCCCGCGGTGCTGTTAGTGCACGGCTGGGGTGGAAACGCCGCGCAAATGGCTCCCCTTGCCAAACCGCTGTTAGACGCCGGCTACCGGGTGATTGCGTTCGACGCCCCGGCGCACGGGGATTCTCCCGGAAAGCGCACCAACATGCTGGAGATCGCCCAGGTGGTGGAGGATATCGCTCTGCACGTGGGCGATTTTTACGCCATCGTCGGCCACTCCCTGGGCGGCGCGGTGGCCGGTTACGCGATCAGCCAGGGGGTGCGGGCGCAGAAACTGGTCACCATCGGCTCGCCCATCTCCGTGGGCTTGATCTTCGCCGAATTTGCCCGCCAGATCAACGCCGCGCCGGAAACGGTCTCCCGCCTGAGCCGCTTTGTGGAGAGCTTCGGGGAGAAAAAAAGCGAAGATCTCTCCCTGCTGCACCTCGCTCCCCGGCTGCGCTCCCAGGGACTCATCATTCACGACAAAGACGACCGGGAAATCCATTACACCCAGGCGCTGGAGCTGTTCCGGGAGTGGCCGGGCAGCGAACTGCTGCTTACCGAGGGTTTGGGGCATCGCCGGATTCTAAAAGACCGCCAGGTCATTTCCGAAGTGATGAATTTTGTCAACTTAGGATATAAAGAAGTCTTGATGAGCAGTTCCGCATCGTAAGCATAGTGCTATAGTTTTTCAGAAAAATAATTTCCATGGCAGAATAATTTGATGGCAAAATGATTCAAATGTTTACATCAAAAATTATTTTGCCATTTAATCATTTTGCCTTTATTACCAGCCTCAAATTAGTCGGCCTGAATCCTTGCAAGTTGGGAAAATAATTTTCTGAAAATCTATATGGTGTTCTGGTGTTTTAGTGTTTTCGGAAAAGCGCATTCGCAGGCTAAAACACCAAAGCATGTCTTATCACGTGGTCTTTGACAATTTTGGCGAGTATCAAGTGGCGTCGTCTCCAACTCCCCTCCCCGGAGGGGAACTTCGGGAACGAACCCTGCAAACACCCATAAGCCGGCAACCCTAAAATTGTCAAAGGCTAAGTGATAGTACACACCAAAGCACTATAACACCCGAACACCATAACACCTTCCAGGGATTAGAAAGGAAAGCCATGAGCAACGAGAATAATCATCATACAACCAAAGAATTTGCGGATCTGGATTTATCCCCGGATGAATTCCAGCAGTTAGGCTACCGGGCGGTGGATATGATAGCGGAATATTACCGGGGAATTCGCGAGGTTCCGGTTTTTCCGCCCCGAACCTCGGCAGAGATCGCCCGGGTGTTTGAAGAAAACCTGCCGGAGCTGGGCCAGGAACCGGGCGCGATCCTGGCCGAGTGGAGCGAAAAAATCCTCCCCAACGCCACCCACCTCGGCTCCCCGCGCTACTTCGGATTCGTCAACGGTTCCGGGACCATGATCGGCGCGCTGGCGGAGGCGCTGGCCGCTTCCGTGAACATGAACGCCGGGGCCTGGAAGCCCGCACCGGCGGCCACGGAGATCGAGCGCCGTACCCTCGCCTGGATTGCGGAACTGATCGGTTACCCCCTCGAATGTGGGGGACTCTTCACCAGCGGCGGTACCATGGCGAATTTCACCGGAATTTTAGCCGCCTTGCGCAATACCGCTCCCTACAATACTACCGAAGAAGGGCTGCAATCGGAGATGCGGCGGGGGCGTTTTCTCATCTACATGTCCGACCACGAAGGCCACGTCTCGATCAGCCGGGTGGCGGATTTGCTGAACTTAGGGCGCAGCGCGGTGCGGCGGGTTCCCAGCAACGAGGATTTCACCATGGATACCGCCGCCCTGGAAAAGATACTCGATGAAGACGCTGCACAGGGCGACATTCCCTTCTGCGTGGTGGCCCAGGTGGGTTCCATCAACGTGGGCGCCATCGATCCCCTGGAGGAGATTGCCCGGATTTGCCGGGAGCGCGGCCTCTGGTTCCACGCCGACGGCGCCTGCGGGGCGGTGGGAGCGATGCTGCCGGAAAAACGCCATCTCTACCGGGGATTGGAAAAAGCGGATTCCGTGACCCTTGATCCCCATAAATGGCTCTATATCCCTTACGAGTGCGGATGCCTGCTGGTGCGCGACCCGGAGAAACTGCGCCGGGCTTTTTCCATGAGCGCCCCGTACCTGCGCGGGGCCTTGCCCACGGAGTACACCGGCATCGATTACTTAGAATACGGGCCGCAAATGTCCCGCGGGTTCAACGCTCTAAAGTTGTGGATGAGCCTGAAACATTACGGCGCGGAGGGATACCGCAAGCTGCTCTCCCAGAACGTGCGCTGCGCGGAGCATCTCGACCGGCTGGTGCGGGAATCCCCGGATTTCGAACCGTTGCACCGGCCCAACCTGTTCATCTACTCCTTCCGCTACTTCCCGGCGGACTTACGCCTGCCGGACCAGCAAAACGGCGACGGGGAGAATGACCTGAATGCCTGGCTCGACCGTCTCAACCAGCGCATCGCCGATGAAATTCAACTGAGCGGAACCGCGTTCATTATGACCTCCAAAATCCACGGGCGCACGGTGCTGCGCATGTCGATCTGCTCTCACCGCACCACTTTGCAGGATATCGAAATCGTATTCGGGAAACTGCGGGAGATCGGGGAAGCGCTGCACCGGCGGGAGCGGCCAGAGACGCTGCCAGCCTTCCCGCAAAATCAGGCGTAAATATTTTGACAACGTCGCATTCAAAGATTTGGACAGGATAAACAGGATTTACAAGATAAATCCGGTCAATCATCCTGTTTATCCGGTTCATCCGGTCAGAAAAAATTCTGAAATGATATTGGCAAGACATTGTCTTGCAGGACATCGGCCTATGAAAAAGCTTCTCTTCCGAATATTTGCCCTCATTTGCGGCGTCGCGCCGGTTTTCTCGCAGGAGACGCCCGGTCATTCCATTCCCTCGTCGGTGTGGCAAGAAGCGGGCTTCCCTTACCTCCGCAACTTCAGCCCCGCGGAGTATAAGGAAAATCCCCAGAACTGGTGCATTGCCCGGGATGAGCGGGGAATCATGTACTTCGGAAATTACGGGGTGCTGGTGTATGACGGGGTAGCCTGGAAACACGTCAAAACCGCGGATACCGTGGTGCGCTCGCTGTGCGTGTCCGGCGAGCGAATTTATTTAGGCGCCCAGGGCAACTTGGGCTTTCTGGCCCCCGGCCCCGCCGGCGAATTGCGCTTTGTCTCCCTGTTGGACAGCATTCCCGCAGAACACCGCGATTTCAAAGACGTCTGGCGCACCTTTGCCCTGGACGGCGCGGTTTACTTCCAGAGCTTCAAATATATTTTTCGCTGGAAAGACGAGCGTTTCACCATTTGGAAATCTGAGGATGAGTTTCACCTCTCATTTGCCGCCAACGGAACCTTTTTCGTGCGCAAATGGGACGCCGGGTTATTGCGCCTGAGCGCCGGAGATTCCCTGCAATTGGTTCCCGGGGGTGAAATGTTCGCCGCGGAACGCATCATGGTAATGCTTCCCTATTCCCCGGGCGATGGCTCACGCCGCCAGGGCGATACGCTGCTGATCGGCACGCCCACGAACGGCCTCTTTTTGTACGATGGTTCCCGGTTCAAACCGTTCCCATCGGCGGCTGACGCGCTCCTGCGGGAGAATTTTCTCTACCATGGCGCGGTTTTGCCCGGGGGCCTGTTTGCATTGGGCACCCTGCGCGGCGGGGTGATCATCATCGACCGGGACGGCAACCTTTGCCAGGTTCTCAATAAATCCACCGGCTTGCGGGATGAGCGGATCCATTATACCTTCGCCGACCGCGCGGGGGCGCTCTGGCTGGCCCTGGATAACGGGCTGGCGCGGGTGGAACTACCTTCCCCGTTGAGCCGCTTTAGCGCCGCCCTGGGAATCGACGGCACCGTGGAGTCCCTGGCCCGGCAGGGCGGAACGCTCTACGCCGCCACTCACCTGGGAGTGTGCTACCTGGATGAGAAAACCGCCGCCGGAAAGTCCCCTCAACAAAAATCTGCCTCTTCCGGCGGCGCGATCTTTCCACAATTCAAAGCGGTTGCCGGATTATCCTCGCACTGCTGGGAGTTATTGGCCATTGGAAAACATCTCCTGGCCGCCACCGACCAGGGGGTATATCAAATCAGCGGTGACCGCGCCGCCTTGCTAAAAACCGGCTGGGCCGGCGCTACCTGTTTCTACCGCTCGCGGCAGGACAGCAGCCGGGTTTACGTCGGTCTATTCGACGGCCTGGCCGCCCTGCAACTCAAGGATGACCGCTGGACAGACCTGGGGCGTTTCAAAGATATCGCCGAGCAGGTGGTCAGCATTGCCGAGGATGAGAGCGGGGCGTTGTGGTTAGGAACCCAGTTCGAGGGAGCGCTGCGGGTATCCCTCGCTTTCCGGAAGGCGGGGTTGACGCCCGCTGCGCTCGATCCAGCGCCGTTAACGGCGCAAATTACCCGCTACGGCAAAAAACACGGCCTGCCGGAGACGCGCACCGGCCCCGCGCGGGTGGGGGACAGAATCGTTTTTGCGACCCAAAAGGGCTTGCGCCGTTTCGACGCTGAGCGGGAATGGTTCGTGCCGGATTCCACCTTAGGGGCGGCGTTCGCGGACACCGCCTGCTGGATTTTTCGCATCCGGGAAGATGAGCGCGGGAACGCCTGGGTGATTGCCGGGGTCGGGAAGCAACCCATCAACGGCCGGGCGGAACCGCAGGCGGACGGCTCTTACCTCTGGCAGGAAACGCCGTTCTTGCGATTGAATGACTTAGGCGATATGTTCATTATCTATCCCGAATGCCGTCCCGGCGGGGGCAGCACGGTCTGGTTTGGCGGTTCGGAAGGAATCGCCCGCTACACCTCGGAAATCCCGAAGGATTACGCGCTCGATTTTGAAACCCTGCTGCGGCGGGTGCTGGTCAACCGCCAGGGGGCGCGCGGCGATTCGGTGATCTTCGGCGGGACACCCCTTTCAACCCCTCCCGGACGTCCGGGAGAGGAGCAATTCCCCTCTTTGAAGGGGGGGCTGGGGGGGATGTTGCCCACGCTACCCTACACCCACAACTCCCTGCGGTTCGAATTTGCCGCTCCCAGCTACGACGATGTTTTCGCCAATCAATACCGCTTGACGTTAGAAGGATTTGACGAGGATTGGTCTAACTGGACCCCGGAAACGAGGAAGGATTACACCGGCCTTCCCGAAGGAGATTATGTTTTCAAAGTGCAGGCAAAGAATATTTACGGCCACCCCGGCAGCGAAGCCCGTTTTGAATTCACCATTCTGCCGCCCTGGTATCGAAGATGGTGGGCGTATGGCCTTTATCTCCTCATTTTCGGAACCGCTTCGTACGGATTCGTTCATTTTCAAGTCGGGCGGGTGAGGAGAAGAGAGCAGGAGATAGCCCGGCTCAAAGAAGCGGAAATCGTGCGCGAGAAGAATGAGGAGCTCCGGGGAAAGAATAGCCAGTTGGAAAAGCTGCTGAAAGAATTGAAGGAAGCCCAGGTGGGCCTGCGCCGCTCGGAATCGCGCTTCCGTTCCGTTGCCCGCACTGCCAATGATGCCATCATTACCGCAAACGGGGAAGGGAAAATCACTTTTTGGAACAAGAGCGCGGAGAAAATATTCGGTTACAACGAGGGTGAAGCGCTGGGACAACCCATGACCCTGCTGATGCCGGAACGCTATAAAGAAGCGCACCTCGGGGGGATGGAACATCTGTTGAAAACCGGGGAGAGCCGCTTGGCCGGAAAGATCATGGAACGGGAAGCGCTGCGAAAAGACGGTACGGAATTTCCCATCGAGTTGACAGTTGCTTACTGGGAAACCGATGAAGGCCGGTTTGTGACCGGGATTGCCCGGGATATTACCCTCCGTAAACAGGCGCTGCGGGAGCTGGAAGAAGCGCACTCCCTGCTGGAAACCGAAAACCAGCGCAAATCCGGGGAGCTGGAAAAAGCCCGCCAGCTTCAGCTCTCCATGCTCCCCGGGATCATTCCCCGGCTTTCCGGTATCCAGATAGAAGCGTACATGAAAACCGCCGCGGAGGTGGGGGGGGATTACTATGATATTCACCTCGGCGAAGACGACGCCCTGACCGTGGTAACCGGCGACGCCACCGGGCATGGGCTGAACGCGGGCATGATGGTGGCCGCCGCCAAGAGCCTCTTCGCTACCCTGGCGGATGAGCCGGACATTCTCAAATTGTTGCAGCAGATGAACCGCGCTTTTAAGCGGGTGAATTTGCGGGGGCTTTACATGGCGTTGCAGGTGCTGCGAATCAAAGATTCTCAATTGGAGGCCTGCAGCGCCGGAATGCCGCCCCTGCTCATTTACCGCGCGGCAACCAAATCCGTGGAAGAAATTGCCCTGAAAGCCCTGCCGTTAGGCTGCGTTCCGGAATTGCCTGCTCAGAAGCGGAAAGCAAAGTTAGCCCCGGGCGATACGGTTCTGATGATGAGCGACGGCTTCCCGGAACGGTTCAACGACCAGGGCGAGGTATTCGATTATCACCGGGCCCAGGCGGCATTTGAAAAGATTGCCCACCTGCCGCCGGAAAAAATCATCGCCGGGCTGGCGCAGGCCGGTGAAACCTGGGCCGGCGGCCAGCCCCGGAATGATGATGAAACGTTTGTGGTGTTGAAAATCAGATAGGAAGGCAATCCCGCGCAACCACCCCTGATTTTCTCGCTGGACGCTTCGAAAATCTTTCCCCTCCTTGCAAAAGGAGGGGAATTATTATTTGCTCGCCACAACGCTCTGCGTTGTGACGCAGCCGTTGAGGCTCCGCCTCACTTTTTCCGCCGTCCTCCGTATGAGCGCCGGGATACTACTGCATCACTTCCACTTTATCGGAAATTAGGTTCCCGTCGGCGTCGATTACCTGGATTTTGCCGATGCCCAATTCCGCAAGACCGGCTTCGATTTTCGAGCGGTCGCCCACGACGACCCAGGCTAATTTGTCCGGCTGGACCACCTTCTTTGCCGCATTCGCCGCGCTTTGCACGGTTATCCCCTTGATTTTCCCCGCGTAGGTCTGGAAATAATCATCCGGGTAGCCGAAGCGCACGATCTCGTTAATGGAATTGCCGACTTCGTTGTTGGTTTCCCAGGAGCCGGGCAGTTCCAGAATCATATTCTCGGTGACCCGGGAAAGCTCTTCCGCGCTGGGCGGGCGGGCGCTGATAATGTCTTGCAATTCTTTTCGCAACTCTGCAACCGCTTCTTTGGTTTTATCGCCCTGCACCGGGGCGTAAACCAGGAAGGGACGCTGTCCCCGGGCGTCCCACAAAAAGGTATAAGCGCCGTAAGCCCAGTGTTTGTCTTCCCGGATGTTCATGTTCACCCGGGCGGTAAATTGCCCGCCCAACACGTTGTTCATGCAATCAATGGCGATTGCGTCGGGATCGTTCTGGGGCGGGGCCACGTGCCCGGCCAGGATCAGGGATTGCTGGGAGCCGGGGCGATCCACGATGTAAATGGCCGCTTCCGCGGGAAGATTGACGGCGCCGATATTTTTCACGGGAACCTCGCCGCTCTTCCAATCTTTAAACCGTTTTTCCAGTTTATCCTGCACTTCAGCGAGGGCAATATCGCCCACCACCACCAGGGTGGCGTTATTGGGTTTGAACCAGGTGTTGTAGAACTTCCGCAAATCTTCCCGGCGCATGGTTTTAACGGATTCTTCGGTGCCGGAGCCGGTGAGAGGATTGCCGTAGGCGTGGCCGCTGCCGTAAAGGAACTTAGGAAATACCCGCAGGGCCATCTGCACCGGGGCGGCTTGTTCCTGCTTAATGGCGGAGAGTCGCTGCTTTTGCTGGCGCTGGAATTCGTCTTCCGGGAAAGCGGGATTGAGGATCACGTCGCTGTAAATATCCAGCGCCGCGTCCAGGCTGCTTTTCAAGGAGGAGAGGTACACGTTGGAGATATCCAGGTTAGAGCCGGTATTCAATTGGGCCCCCAACTGCGCCAGTTCCTCGCTGATTTGCAGGGCAGTGCGTTTTTCGGTGCCCTCATCTAACATATTCATGGCCATGCTGGCGGTTCCGGGAATGGCGAACTGGTCGGCGGCGTAACCGGCGTCGAGCAGCAGGTTAAAATTGACCACCGGCACGCTGCGCCGCTGCGCCAGCACTACTTTTAAGCCGTTGGAGAGGGTGGCGCGCTGCAATTCCGGAAATTTGGCTACCGGGGGTTCGCCGGCTTCCGGCAGTTTGCCGGCCACGCGTTCCGCGCCGGTCTCGCTGACGGCATATTCCGGGAAAGGGGTCACTTCTAAAATATACACCCCGTCGGAGAGCCATTTATTGGCGGCGGTTTTGATATCCTGAATGGTGGCAGCGTTGATCCAGGCGTGGTATTTTTTATAATAATCGGGGCTGCCGCCATAGACCTGGTTCATGGCCAGAATGTCGGACTTGCCGCCAAACCCGCCGATGCGCTCGATCCCGCGAACGAAACCGGCCCGGAACTGGGTTTTTACCCGCTGCAATTCCTTTTCAGTCGGTCCTTCGGCCAGGAAGCGGTTAAATTCCTCATCAATCGCTTTGTCGATTTTCGCCAGGTCTTCGCCCGGTTTAGCGGTTACTTCGATGACGAACTGGCTGGCGATTTCCCGGTCGTCCAGACCCACGCTCACCGTCGAAGCGGTCTGGTCGTCATACACCAGCCGCTTGTAGAGCCGGGAGGTCTTACCGGAACCCAGGATATCGGAAGCCAGGTCCAGGTAGGCCAGTTCCTGGCTGCCCCATTGGGGAACGTTCCAGATTTTATAAATGCGCGAAGCAGGAACCCGGTCTTGCACGCTCTGGCGATGCACTCCGCTGCGTTTGGCGATCCACTGGTTGTGGCGCGCCACCGGGGGGCCGGAGGGGATGTCGCCGAAGTAGTATTTCACCTTTTCGTAGGCAGTTTGGGGATCGATGTCACCGGCCAGAACGATCACCGAGTTTGCCGGGCCGTAGTAAGTTTTGAACCATTCTTGCACGTCTTCTAAGCTGGCGGCGTTCAAATCCTCCATGGAACCGATCACGGTCCAGGAATAGGGATGGCCCTTCGGCCAGGTGCTGAAGGTCATCAATTCATAAGTAACCCCGTAGGGTTCGTTTTCATACTGGCGTTTTTCATTCTGCACCACCTCGCGCTGCTCATCCAGCACCGCCTGGTCGATGGCGCCCAACAGGTGCCCCATGCGGTCGGATTCCATCCACAGGGCGATGTCCAGCGCGTTGGTGGGCACGTTCTGGAAATAGTTGGTGCGATCCTCGTTGGTGGTGCCGTTCAGATCGGTGGCCCCGATCCGCTCCATCACCATGAAATAGTCTTCGTTGAAATTCTCGCTGCCGTTGAACATCAGGTGCTCGAAGAGGTGGGCAAACCCGCTCTTGCCGAGTTTCTCGTTTTTCGATCCCACGTGGTACCAGACGTTGACCGCCACGATGGGCGCTTTGTGGTCTTCATGCACGATCAGGGTGAGGCCGTTATCGAGCACGAATTTCTGGTAAGGGATGTCGATCTCGGCGTCGCTGCCGGGAGCGGCCCAGGCCAGTGCAGACAGGCCGGCGAGACAAATCAGGGCCAGAATGAATGATTTCGCGTTACGCATGATTCCTCCGGGTTAGGTGAAAAGGGGATAAATGTAATTTTTCCGAACCATAATTCCAATAAAAACATAACGGAGTTTGCTACGCGATTTCGGGATGGAGGTTTCCGGGGAAAGAAATTCCCTGCGGCCGCGAAAGGTGATATTGGAGTTTTGCTACAATCGGAAAATGGCGCTATTACAGTAGAGTGGACAAACCTCGCCGGGGATTCTCTCCGAGCTTGATTTTTGGGAAAAGACGGTTTACTTTTGTGATGCCTCAAAAAAGGAGCGCAGGAATGGTCGTCAAAAGAACAATCAAGGTACTCCAGTGGCTCGAAGAAAGTGAACTTCTCGCTTTGTTGCTTTCCCATGCAACGACAAAATACGAGTATTTTGCCACCCGTAGCCGGGCATTTGCCGCAAAGTATGGCTGTGACTACACGGCTTTCAAAAAACGCATAGAGGATTCTAAAGAGGAATCTTTTGCAGAGTGGGATGATTTGATTGCCTGGGAAGCGTTTGACGCCGCAGCCCGGCAATGGAAATCGCGATATGAGGAACTTGAAGCGTGCTTAATATCGTAGAGGTATTGCGACGAAGTCCGGCAGTAAAACAGGTGCAGGGAACTTGATTTTTTGAAAAGGCAGTTGTATCTTTATCGTGACGCGAAAAAGTCTTGAGGATTCTTCAATGCCGGTAAAATCTATTACACTGAAACTATCCGACACTATATACCAGCGAGCGCGGCGTGCAGCAACGCTTTTAAACCGTTCAATCGAAGAAGTATTGGAATCTACCCTCAACACGGCGCTGCCGGAGTTAGAAGATACGCCGGCAGAGTTGGCGGCAGAAATGGCAAAATTGCCGGCATTGTCGGATATCCAACTGTGGCAGGTAGCCCGCTGCCAGATGGAAGCAGCACGGGAAACTTTACTGTACGATTTGCTGGATGCCCAGTCCGAGCGACCACTGACATCGGAAGAAGCCCGCCAACTTGAAGAATTACGCCACCAGGCCGGGCAGCTTATGGTGTTAAAGTCGCAAGCTTACGCCTTATTGCATCAACGCGGGTACCCCGTTCCCCAACCGTGATCGATGAGCCAGCGACACATATCAGCATCTCTGCGCCGTAAAGTAGCTGAGCGAGCAGGATATCGTTGTGGTTATTGCCAAACAGCGCAGGCATATAGCGGCGTGCAATTGCATGTTGAACACATTATTCCCCTGGCTGCGGGGGGACGCACCATTGAATCAAATCTTTGGCTGGCGTGTGCGCTATGTAATAGTTACAAGGGTGCCCGAACGCATGGTATCGACCCAACCACAAGCCAAAGTATCCCTCTTTATAATCCCCGAGTTCAAAGTTGGTTTGACCATTTCGTCTGGAGCGATGATGGTTTGTCCATCACCGGCAAAACTCCACGCGGGCGTGCAACTGTTGCCACGCTTCAACTCAACAACGATTATGTCATTACGGCTCGCAAAAATTGGGTTCGGGTTGGATGGCACCCTCCCTCCCAATAGAAAATCCCTCTTGTTTAAACCATATATTTAAAGACCTGTACCGAATGTTCGAGCAGAGCAAACCAGTTACCGAACCAGAATCATCCGAATCGTTTTTACATAATCGTTTCCCCGCAGGTGCACAAAATACTGTCCCGAAGCCGCCGGATTGCCGCGCTCATCCCGCGCGTCCCAATAGATTTCATGCACCCCGCCCTCAATGAATCCGTTATACAATTTCTTCACTTCCTGCCCTAAGCTGTTGTAGATCACCAGGGTGATTTTGTGCGAACCCGAACCGTTCTCCGGGAGCTCGAATTTGATGCTGGTTCGGAGGTTAAAGGGATTGGGATAGTTTGGGTAAAGGCGGAATCGGGTAATTAACTCCCGCGCCGGAATGGCGAAGGCGAGCGCATATTCGGCGCCGGGCTGGTTGGTTTTGCTTAAAGTGTTTGCGCCTCGATCAAGCGTGGCTCCCAGGTCCGCCCAGCTATTATCGGCATGGTTATCGCGTACCGCCAGGCGCAGGTTGCTCTCGATAACGATGCCGGGATGGCCGGTGTAGCCGTAGGTGACGGTGTATTGGGGATTGCCGTTTCCTGCCACGAATACTCCCCAGAAGCGCAGGGAATCGATGGCCGCAAGTTCGGGAAGGAGGGTAGCCCCGGAGCGGAGGGGGTTGGCGTCGGCGCGATAGACCTGGACGCCGCGAGCATCCCCGGCGGCGGCAGCGGCGCTCAGGTTATCCCCATCGTTGTGAGATATGCTGGCAATGAAACCGCCGTTTCCGGCGTCGTAATCGAAGGCGCTCTCATCTCCTAACGGCGCGCCGGACCAGGCGTGGGCGTCCTCCGCCATGTTCATCAGCACCAGGTCGATATTGTTACCGCTTTGATCGTACGCGACCATGCCGGATTCTTCGTCCAGCGGCCAGTAGCCTGCCAGCCCGCTCTCGCTGCCGCTGAGTTTTCTGCACATATACTCCCGGATTTGCTGCTGGCTGCGGGCCCGGTTCCAGATTCGCAATTCATCGAGCTTTCCCCTGAAAAACCACGCAGGGGTTCCGGCTGCCTCCAACTGGGCACCGATAGCCAGGGGATCGAGGTTGGCGCCGATGCTAAAGACAGCGCTCAAGATCGCCTCTTGCACCCCGTTCACATACAACCGGATAGCGGAACCGTCATAGGTAACCGCCACGTGCATCCATCTGCCGTCGGTGGGATAATTGCTGGTGGAGACCACCAGGAAGGCATCGCCGGAAGTGTTATGGTTGAACCGGGCATATATTTTTGAAGAACTGTTCAGGCCGATTTCGTATCCGTCGCTTACAACGGACCGGCCTTTTCTGAGTACCTGCTGGTTGGCTGCGACGCCCGGGCTGATCCAGGCTTCTAAGGTAATCTGGCCGGTAATATCCAGCGCGAGGTTGTTTCCGCAAAGATAATCGTCGCTTCCGTCGAACTCCAGCGCCAGCCCGGAGCCATCATTCGCAAAGGAGGGCAGCGGCGGTACAGTCGCCATCACGCTGGCGGCAGTGTTGTTTTCATCGCAGGCAAAGAACACCACCTCGTCGATGTAATTTTGCTTGGTGCTGGTCACGTCATTGTAAAAGTCGCTAAACAGGGTCATCTGGCTGCTAAAAGCAATGCCGGAAGTGGGAGAGCGTTTATACACAATGGGATTGAGGCGGTCTTTGCGGGTATAAACCACGCTCAGCGCTTCTTCTGCTTCGTTCAGCAGCACGATAGGCCGGGTGCCGTCATCATCCACCCGGTTAGAACTCCACTCGCCTGAGGGTTGCCGCACCAGGAGCACAATGACCGGAAAGCCGGGAGTATTGAAGCCGGTTTTTACTGCGGCGTAAATAGTGCCATCGGAAGCTGCCGCCACGTTTAAGTGGTCGTCGGCAAACCCGCCCCCGGCAGCGCCGAAGGGATTGGGTGGATTTTCTTCATCAGACCAGCTGTCGGGGTTCGCCCCATCCTCGTGATACCTGAACCCAAACTGCCGTGAAATCTGGTCCGACCATAACACGCCGATTTTATTATCAAAAGCGGTCACCACGCAAATGTCCCGCGCCCTTACGCCAGCGTCCAGAATTACCGGCAGATTGCTCCAATCGCTATAGGGTGAGGAGCTATAGCGCACATTGATAGTGGTGCTGGCATCATAGGCCAGCCACATCTTCCCCCGGGAGTCAATATCAATGGTTGCGGTTCCCACTGCCTGTTCCAGGTGGATATTTACCGCGCCGGCCGGGCGTTCGCTCCAGGGCCGGTAAGAGCGGGAGGCGGGCAGGTATTCTACGGAAACCAGTTGCAGGGTGCTGATACCGTCCCTCACCAGCAGGATATGCACCAAGTCGCCGTCCGCCTTACAATCCGCCCGGGTGTCGGGGTCGGGGGAAATTTGCAAGATGCTGCTCCAGGAGATGCCGTCCAACCGCCAAATGTGCGTGCCGGCGGAATCCGGTAGCACCGCCCACCATTTTTGGTCGTGAAACCAGACTTTTGACTGCGGTTTTTCCCCGGTGGCATGAGTGATATTGCTGATGGTGATATTGTTCAGGTTGGTTACACTGAAAGCCGCTTGAGTAGCCGGAAACGTTACCCTCTCATCCCCATTTGCCGGCGGATTGAAGAGCAGAAACACCATAACCGGCAAGACCGGGAGGGAAACATAATGACGAAAATTCCCAAATGATTTGAAACCCTGTGAGGGCCGGTTCAGAGGGAGATTGTACGGCGGCATGGGACACTCGTCGCTAATTTGCAAATCCGCTTTGCTAAATTTGTTGCGCTAAAAATCTAATCTGATACAAAAAATACCTGTTATCGCGTTCCTGCATCCTGAAATATTTTCGTCCCTATTTGCCGCAACTTGATTCAAGTGTAATTTAAAGTACTGAACGGGGAGGAACCCGTGATGCGATCACGGCCACGCCTGAACGCACTTTCATCGATCTATCGAACCAGTATCATTCGAATTGTTTTTACATAAGCCTCTCCCCGCAGGCGTACAAAGTACTGCCCCGAAGCAACCGCGTTGCCGAGTTCATCCCGCGCGTCCCAGTAAATTTCATGCGCCCCGCCTTCAATGAAACCGTCATACAGTGTCTTCACTTCCTGCCCTAAGCTGTTGTAAATCGCCAGGGTGATTTTCCGGCGATTTGAACTGCTCTCCGGGGTCTCGAATTTGATGGTGGTTCCGGGGTTAAAGGGATTGGGATAGTTGGCGTGGAGACGGAATTTGCTGATCAGTTCCCGCGGCGCGGCGCTGATGATTTCCCGGTAGTAACTGCGCACCCCGGCGAGGTCCACGTCCGAGAGGCGGTAGTAATAGACCGCGCCGTTGCTCAACTCTTCATCCGTGTAAGCGTACTCCACGCGCCGGTTGGAGTTGCCCTGACCACGCAGTTCCGGGTGGTAGAGGTATGTGGCGATCTCTGCAAACGGCCCGCTGTAGGACAGCGCCCGCTCTAAAATGAATCCTAAGTTGTTCAACTCCGACTCGGTGACCCATTCGAGGGTAATTTTTTCAAACCCGGGCGCGGCGGTGAAGGAAGAGAGCTCTACCGGCAGGGAGTTATCCGGGCTGGCGGAGGCCAGGGCGTATTCCCGGTTCGGCTGCGCGGTTCCGGTGAGGGTGTTGTTGTTCGTGTTCGGGAGCGCTCCCACGTTTGCCCAGCTATTATCGGAGTGGTTGTCGCGGAAAGCTAAGCGTAAGTCGGTCTCGTTGGTAATACCGGGGTGGCCGTCGTAATCGTAAACCACGGTGTACTGGGGAGTGTTGCTTCCCGCCACGAACACGCCCCAGAAGCGCAGGGGGTCGATGCTCCAGTTGGCGGGGATGCTGGCGTCGGGGCGCAGGGCGTCGGCGTCGGCGCGATAGACGTGAATGCCGCTGATGGCGCCGGAGGTGGTGGTGGCGCTAAGGTTATCGCCGTGGGGATGGGAGAGAGCCGCGGTATAGCCGCCGTTAGAATCGTAATCAAACGCGCTCTCATCGCCCAGCGGCGCGCCGGACCAGACGTGGTCGTTCTCCGCCATGTTCATCAGCGCCAGGTCGATATTGTTGCCGCTTTGATCGTACGCCACCATGCCGGATTCTTCGTCCAGCGGCCAGTAGCCCGCCAGCCCGCTCTCGCTGCCGCTGAGTTTTCTGCACATATACTCCCGGATTTGCTGCTGGCTGCGGGCCAGGTTCCAGATTCGCACTTCATCCAGCCTGCCCCGGAAAAACCCTCCGTTGGTTCCCGATACTTCCGGCTGGGCGCCAATGGCCAGGGGGTCGATGTTCGATCCAATGGTGAAGACGGCGTTCAAAGCCGCTTCCTGCACTCCGTTTATATACAAACGGATGGTGGAACCATCGTAAGTGGCCGCTACGTGCATCCAACTGCTGCCGTTGGTGGGATAATTGCTGGAGGAGACCACCTGTAGAGCGTTGCCGGAGGTTTCCTGGTTAAACCGGGCATATACTTTCGAGGAGTTGTTCAGGCCGATTTCATAGCCGTCATTGACATCGAACCGGCCTTTTCGGATGATATATTTGTTGCCAGTGATAGTAGGGCTGATCCAGGCCTCTAAGGTAATCTGGCCGGAAATATTTAGCGCGAGGTCGTTCCCGCAGAGATAATCGTTGCTCCCGTCAAAGTCCAGCGCCCGGCCGGAACCGTTATCGGCAAAGGAGGGCAGCGGCGGCGCGCTTACCAGCACGCTGGCGGCGACATCGCGGTCTTCATCGGAAGCAAGGAACACGATCTGGTCGGTAAAATTTTGTTTGGCGCTGGTAACATCATTATATTCGCCGTTGAGCAGATAGATTGGGCAGCCGAATGCGATGCCGGTAACCGGGGATTGCCTGAACACAATATTATCACTATCGTCAGTATAAGCTACGGTGATAATGCCTTCTGCCTCATTCAACACCACAATGGGCCGGGTGCCCTCATCATCCACCCAATAAGAGTTCCAGGCGCCCGAAGGCTGGCGCACCAGTAGGGCAATAACCGGAAAGCCGGAGGTGCTGAAACTGGTTTTCACCGCGGCGTAAATGGTGCCGTCGGAGGCTGCCGCCAGGTTCAGGTGGTCGTCGGCGAAGCCGTTCCCGGCGTTCCCGAAGGGATTGGGGGGATTCTCTTCCGCCGACCAGGTAGCGGGAGCCGCGCCGTCCACGTGGTACCGGAACCCGAACTCTTCCGCGTCCTGGTCGGACCATAAAATGCCAATCTTATTATCGAAAGCGGTTATCACGCAAATATCATCCTGATCCACCCGGTTGCTCAGGTTAGTGGCCAGGGTTAGCGGGCCGAACCAGTCGCTGTAGGGAGAATCGCTGTAGCGCACCTCGATGGTGGTGCTCGCATCGGAGCCCAGCCACATCCGCCCCTGGGAATCGATGTCGATGGTGGCGGTTTCTATACTGGAGCTCACGTTATCAAAATCGACCGTGGCAGGGCGAACGCTCCAAAGCTGGTAAGTCTGGCTGGCGGACACATATTCCACGGAAACCAATTGAATCCGAGGGGTTCCCCCTCTCACCAGCAGAATGTGCACCACGTTTCCGGCCACTTTGCAGTCCGCCCGGTAGTTGTCGCTGCCGGCAATTTGCAAAATGCTGCTCCAGGTAGCGCCGTCCAGCCGCCAGACGTGGGTGCCGGAGGAATTGGGCAGCACCGCCCACCATTTATTGTCGTGGAACCAGACTTTAGATTGCGGTTTTTCCCCGGTAGGGTGATCAAAGTTCCTGATAGAGAACTCATTGAGGATGGTTAAATTAAATCCGGCCTCGATGGCGGGGAGCGGTCCCCCCTCATCCGCTTTCGTCGGCAGGTTCAGGAAAAGGAAGAGCATGAGCGGGAAAGCCGGCAGGAAAATGCAGCGGAGAAAATCTTCATATATATGGAAACGCGTTTTGTGCTGGTTCAGACGGGGAGTATAGGAATGCATGGGACACTCCTCTCTATTTTGCAAGTTTTTATATCAAAGCCTGATTTCAATACAAGAAACACTCGTTTTTGTGTTCCCGCGCCCTGCAATGTTCTCGTTGCCAGTGATCGCACCTTGCTTTCAAGGCATCCGAAAGTCGCATTTTAACATAATCATAAGGGGGTTGTTTTTCAAGCAATACTTTTGCCTTGAAAAACAGGTTCGGAGAAGAGGGATACCGGCAAAGATTATGATTGCAGAGCTTTTATTTGCGGGTTAACTTTAGTCGAACTGCGGAGCCGATAGCATGGAGGCCTAGTGCGACAAACACTAAGTTCTTGCACCCCTTTGTCATGCCCGAATGTCTTTATCGGGCATCCACAGGCCTAAAACTTATAGATTCCCGATAGAAACATTCGGGAATGACCCAGGAGAAAGGG
>WYBG01000547.1 GCA_011526015.1 Deltaproteobacteria bacterium
GATAAACAACATCTTTATTTTTCGGATGGGGAAAAAGTGATGAAAAACAAAATCCCCACCAGGTTGCCCTGCGTGGGGAGAGGAGCGGTTATATACCGCAAACAGTCATAGATTTCGCTTTTGATGATAATAGATACCGGATGCCAGTTATCAGATAAGTCTAAAATATCTGGCATCCGGTATCAGGAATCCGGCATCAATACCGGACTTTTAATCTTCCTTCATCCGTTCGGCGGCGCGGTCGATGACCGCCTGGCGGGCGCTGCGGCTGCTAATTTCCGCACCGGCGCGTTTGGAGATATTTTCCAACATTCCCGGGCTGATTCCTTCCCGTTGCAGCAGGGCCAACAACGCCGCTTCCTGCTCCGCGGAGGAGCTGATTCCGAGTGCGGCGTCGAGATAGGCTTTCACCACTGCATCGCCCAGGGGGCAGAGGGGAGCCATCGCCTGCAAAACCCGTCCCTGCTCCGCGCTGGAGGGAATGGCGGAGACCGTCTCGGCAATATTCACAAACACCGGCTCACTTAGATTGGTTTTTCCCAGCGCCGCTACCAGGGCGTTCGCTTTTTCGTGGGAAGACGGGATGCCGGCGGCGGAGCGCAGGTAGGCTCGCATGACCGCCTCATCCCCGGGGCAGCGATTCGCCATTTCCCGCAACACCCGTCTCTGCTCGCTGCCAGAGGGAATGGCAGCGGCGCTGCGGGCGATTTCGATCCAACTTTGCGGGCTTAACCCCTCGGTCTGTATAATGGCAGTTAAAGCATTTGCCCGCTCCGAGGAGGATGAAATAGATTCGGCGGCGTTCAGGTAAGCGGTGATGACCGCGTCGTCGGCCGGGCATACTTCGGCCATGGTTTCCAGGGCGCGGGCGGCCTCACTGTTAGAGGGAATGCTGCGAATGCTCTTCGCCATTGCGATTGCGGCGTCGCTGCCGATCTCCCGGCGGCGGGCGATAAAAGAGATGGCGGCGCTTTTCTGCGAAGAGGAGGAGATTTTTTCCGCGCCCCGGAAAAGCTCTACCGTGAGCGACTCGTCGGCCGGTAATTTTTCCGCGATTGCGCAAAGCGTCTGGTTTAGACTGCTGCTGCTGGCAATCTGCCGGGAGGCTTGCCGGATCACCCGCGCCGCTTCTTCCGGGGTGAGGTTGTGGGATTCGAGCAGTTCAGAGAAATAAATCTGTTTTACCTTGTTTCGATCAACCCGGGAAATCTCTTGCAATACCGCGTTAACGCCGCCCCGGGAGAGCAGCTCCTGCACCTGCGCCTTCGCATTAACCCCGGTTTCCCGGATAACCTCCGGCAGAATTTCTGCCAACCACTCCCGCGCCCGTTCGTCGAACTCCAGGGAGCGGCTGCGCATAAAAAACCGGTACTGCGGATTCCCCTGCGCATCGGCGCTTACTTCCAGCCGCCGGGTGGTAAGCCAGCGGCGCTCCTCGATCTGCAAATAACTGCCGGGCGTCATGGCGCTGATTCCGCGATAATCTTCGCTGAAGCGGATATCTCCGCGCATTTCCACGCTCAGGCTGTTCAGCAGGTCGCCCCGGCTGAAGGAGAAATCTTCCGTTTCTCCCCTCGCGGCCGCGGAGGCATTTTCTGCCGCCGCGGAACTATCCTCCGGCAAACTATCCTGCCCGGCCGGCCCGGCCAGGGCGATATTTATCTGAAACATCAGGAGGATACCCAACCCTGCCGCCGGTACCTTCCGCCAAGTTGATGCGTTCATGTTGCGATCTCCATGATTCTTAATTGATTTATAACTCCCCGATAGAGCAGTAAGAGCACCGGATTTCCACAAATGACAGGGAGCGGGAAATTTCCGCTACATCATCGAACGATCCTGCCCCTCGCCGGCTTGTTTTTTCCACAGAAAATAGTAGATCAGGAAACCCAACCCGGCGAAGAGGAATATCAACCCGAGGATCGCTTCATCGGAAAAGGTGTAGGGGAAAAACTGCGAGAGCAGCAGGGCGGCGCCGATGCCGATCAGAACCATTCCCCATTTTACGGAAGACAGGGGGTTGGCCGCGGCTTGGTGTTGATGCAGGAATTTGGCGCTCTCATCGAGTTTGCCTTTTTCGATGAGAATTCGTTTGAGCCGGTTATCGGAAATGATCTTCACCACTGCAACCAAGCAAAAAAAGATCACCGGCACGATGATGATTTCAGGATTCATGGTATTTCTCCTTTTAATATGGTTTAATTGATTGCCTTTTTCAGCTTCCTGCTTTACTTTCTCCATCACAGTTGACCGGTGAGTTGAGGAAATGTTGCAAGGTTTGCAAAATTATTGTAGCGCAAGGAGTGCAGAATTTATTCTGCACGGTTGTTAGTCACAATGATGGGGTTTGATGAAATAATCGGCTATCCGGATTCATTGAATTTGGCTCCCGAAAGCCGGCGCTTTCTCATTGCAACATTTTTTGCGGCAAATTGTCGGATAGAATGAAGCTAACGAAATCGGGAAACGATGCAGGCGGAAAAGGAGCTGATCGACAAAATCGTGGCCGGGGACGCGCAAGCGTTCCGGGTTCTTGTGGAGAACTACCAGCGGCTGGTCTGCCACGTGGTCTTCCGGATGGTGGCCAATGAGGCCGACCGGGAAGAGCTTTGCCAGGAGGTATTCGTGAAAATCTATCAGCACTTGAAGAATTTCAATTTTCAATCCAAATTATCCACCTGGATCGCGCGGATCGCTTATAATACCTGCATCAACTACCTGAAGAAGAAAAAAGCGCCCTTGTATGACGATCTGGCGGGAACGGAAGCGGATTCGCCGGGAGACAGGGCGGTTAGCTTTATCGAAAGCGTTCCGGGAGAGCTGCCCCTGCCGGATGAATTTGCAGTGAACCGGGAAATCCGCCTGTTTCTGCACGAAGCGATCAGCGAGCTTCCGCCGCAGTACCGCGCCATTCTCACCCTCTATCACTTGGATGAGATGAGCTACAAAGAGATCGGGGAAATTATTAACTTGCCCGAAGGCACGGTGAAAAGTTATCTTTTCCGGGCCAGAAAACTGTTAAAAGAACGGATGTTGGAAAAATATTCCGCAGAGGAGTTGTTGCCATGAAGCATTTAAGTGATGCGGAACTTCAGGCCTACCTGGACCGCGAAGCTTCCATTTCCCGGGAGGAGATGGAAGCGCACCTGCACGCCTGCGCGCACTGCCGGTCCAATCTGGCGGCTTACCGGCGGCTATACGGGGGGCTGAAGGATGAAACCGGCTTTCTGCTCTCCGCTAACTTCGCCGATGCGGTGGCGGCAAGAATAGAAAAACGGGGCGAGCGCAAGGCGGATTTGCTCGAACTCAGCCTGATTGTTACCGCGCTGATTTCCGGCCTGGCCGCGGTTCTATACTTTTTCGATCCGGGCGCCGTTTTTAAAAATTTGCTACAGCAGGGCGTCGCCGGGATTTCCGGCCTCATGCGCGGTATTCCCCTGCTGCAAGGCTCCAGCTTGCACATCCTGCTCTTCACCGCCGCCATTCTGGCGCTGGTGGGCATTCTGGATAAAATGATCTTCCAGTTCAGGCAACGCTAAATCTGTTGGGGAGCGAGGAAAGTGGAATTTGGATTCCTTTTCCCCGCCCGCGCCGGTGGTGTAAAACCTTCCTTTGTACTCTTCCCAAATTCGCTTATATTAAGCCGGTAAGGTGAAATCGAGCCTAAGACCTCAAAGGTTTTGTGGCAAAGCCCCGAAGGGGTAAACCATCCCATCGGGAAAAACCTTTGAGGTCTTAATAACTTTGAGAACTTTATCTACCCGATCACCGGAACCGGAGGACAGCGTGACAATGGAAACACAGATTTGCCAATCCGATTCGAACGCTATTAGAAACGCTTTTCCCTTTTTGATTCTCCAGAATTTCGCGCCCAAACCCGCGGCCGCGGCTTCCCGCCTGGCAGGGCGATTGCCCCTCTTTCTGCTGCTCTGTTTCAGCTTGAATATTTTTCCCCAGCAGCGTTTTGTGGGGGTATGGCAGGAAAGCGATAAGAAGGAGCGCGTGTTGGGCGACGCCAGCGCCAAAACTTTCGAAGACACCTATAGAAGCCTGATGAAAAAAGGGTTTCGCCTCACCGACATCGAGGTAGTCGATCAAGCAGGGCAGAAGAAATATTACGGCGTCTGGCATTCCGGAAGCGATAGCTGCGCGATCTATTTCGATAGCTGGGAACCGTTCCTTGCCCGCAGCAAAGATTTGAATACCAGGGGGCTGCGGCTGATCGATATCGAGACCTTCGCGGAGGGCAAGCAGCGGAAATTCGTGGGGGTGTGGAGAAAGGATAGTTACACGGAACGGTTGCAGGCGGGCCTGGCCTGGCCGGAATTCTACAAAGTTTGGGAACAGAATAAAAAAGACGGCCTGGTATTGATCGACGTGGAGACTTACCTGGAAGACCGGGAGCGGAAATTCATCGGAGTCTGGAAAAGCGATGAACGAGAGAGCAATATCTGGAAGGACCTGGATTGGAAAACCTTTGCAGTAATTCACAAGGGATTGCAGGAGCAGAAGTTTCAACTGATCGACCTGGAGACCTACACCACCGATAACGAGCGGAAATTTATGGGCGTTTGGGTGAAAGACCTCGGCGAGCAGCGCATGGTGGTCGATGCCAATTGGACCGAATTCATGAGCCAGTGGGAAGAGATCGGCAAGGATAACCTCTGGCTGATCGATCTGGAGGTGTATTGAGGGATGTACCACACTTATAGTACTGCGTGTCCCATAGGGGCAAGCCTTTTATAAACTACAATTTGTTGGCTGAAACACGCTATTTATTGACCGCTTAACCGGGTTCGCCCTTCTTTAGCACCACGGTCATTTCCTCGAATGCTTTCTGGGCCTGAAATAGCGCCCGCACGTACGGATAATCGGATGCCTTCCAGGAAGGGCCGTTCAGCTTGAAAACACGTTGGACCGAAAGCGATTTGCCTTCTCCGTAAGATCTGAAGACAACCTGGCACAAGCCGACCGGGTTAGCAAAGGAGCTATCCGGCGGCAGCGCCTCCACTTTCCATTGTTCCGGCAATTCGATAGCCAAACTTTCGATAATCTCACGGGCGTATTCGAACATAATAGAATATTTGCGGGTTTCGGAGTTGAAAGGATTTTCATGTGCGCTGAACAGGTTGTAGGGTTTTAACAGCAAACGGTCTCCCGCCTGGATACCGGGGAAATCGTTCTTAACATTGCAGTGTATATTAACCGGTTGATCGACCTCTTGCAATCCCTCTACCCGGAAAGAGTCCGCTTTGCTACTGGGGAAATTCTCCGAAAACCGTTCCTGAAGATAGTTTAGCTTTTCTACCTCGGTGGCTTCATGCAAGCGCAGCCGCACGGTGCGGGCAGCATGGCCTTTAAGTTTTTCGGCCATTGGGCCGCGCAACTGCATTTGATCGTCCATAGCCAGGGTCAGGCTGCGGTTGGTGCGGTTGGAACGGGCTTCGGAAAAGGGAATATCAATAAAATTCCAATTCATATCGCCGATCAAAAATCCCGGGGTGCCCTCGTTCACCCAGGGAATATCGCCGCAGGCCAGGTATTGCTCGCCGGGACAATAGAAATCATAGTATCCTTTTTCATCAGGTACCCTAACCGCCGAGCGGTCAAACTGCCAATATTTCGCATCATACACCAGGAAATTCTCCTGCCAGTCAATCAAATAAACTATCTTGGCATCAATATTCATTTCCCGTAACAGATCATAAAAGGCGATGTTAATTTCTTCAGCAGAACCGTAACCACGCTTGATCACATCATCCACGCTATTGTTGTCTTTGAAATCCTGCTCGTCGTCTTCTGCGTAAGTGGTGTTTTTGAGGTTTTTCTGAAGCCACTCATAGGCGGCGCGTACTTTTTCCTCTCGTGAATTCAACGTCCTGAAGCTCTCCACAATTTCACTAACTTTCTTGTCCTTTTGGGTAAAACCGCCCAGGAAATCGTTAAGGGAGCTGCTCAAATTCCCCCAATACGCCGCGGGGGTTTCCGCGCTTCCGTAATAGTCTCGCAATTGCGCCTTCAGAACAATATCCGGCGTCGCATAAGGCTCGGACTCGAACGCCGGAACATCGTCAATGGTAAAGATAACCTCCTCCGGATTTTTGAGCGAAGGACGCTGTTCAACATTCAGCCGTTTCTGAGTGTTTAGCCATAGGTAATTGGGTTTCATGTCTCCCATTATGAAAAGCTGCTGCCACACCGTTAAATCACCGCCCTGGTAAAATTTCCAGGTAAACTCTCCTTTTTTAAGGTGGATTTCCTTTTGAATCAGCCATATACCGGGAGTGGTGGGAACGCGATATTTGATGAAATACTCGATAATGCAATCATTCGCCATACCGGGAATGGAGAATGATTTTTGTTTGATCTTTATCTCGCCGGATTTGAAGATCTCTTTCTCTAAGATTTGCTCTGCCGGAAGGAGAACCTCCTGCCCGTTGGGAAGCACGGCGCGCGCCCGGATTTCCTCTATTTTTTGTTTTTTGTGGACATAGGGCGCCGTAACGTCCCCCCATTTGCGGCCCTCGGGGCTTAGGATCCGGATACGTTGGTATATGCTGTAATAACATTTGTCATCGAATAATTTCTCATCGTTGCAGAAGATCTTTTCAAACAGGATGACCGCGTCGTGGATGCCTTGAGCGGAATCCGCCCGAACCTCCCAATCCGCTTCGGTGACCGGCAGCCACTCAAATGTTTCTTTTCCGGCCAGGGCTGTTTCGGAAATGGTAAAACCGAGAAAAATAAACCAGCAAAAGGTTAAATAGCGTTTCATAATGGCCTCGCTTTCCAGGTTAATCCGTTTTCCCCCGGGGAAGGACTACCGCGCCTACTTCCCCGCTGAAGCAGGGGAATTGTCTTGTTGCAAAACGATGGTCAACTCTTTCAATGAGGGCTGAATATTGAAGAACTCCCGCACCTTTGCATAATCCGCTGCTTCCCAGTAGGGCTTGCTTAACCGCAATAGCCTGGAAACCAGGATCTCCTGCCCGGTTTCCTTGAATTGCAATTCCCACGGGCCGGCATCTTTAAACAAAAAAACGTTTTTGGGCAGGGCTTCGATTTTCCAACCAGGCGGCGGCTTGATGGCCAGGGAATCAACCTGCTCGAACGCGTAATCGAATTGAAACGGATAGCGGCGGGTTTCAGCGGAGAATTCATACTTTACCCGGCTGAGAAAATCGAATGGCCTTAGCAGCAAACGCGAGCCTGCCTGCTGAATCGATACCGGGTAAAACAAGCGATACTTCAGAATTACCGGCTCTCCGGCGGTTTCCTCCAACAACACCGAATCCAGCCGGGCCTGGGGAAAAGCGGCTTCTACCCAGTTCGCCAGCGCCTCCCGCCGTTCATCGAAGTCCAGTTGATGGCAGGCCAGGCGCAACTCTCGCGCTTCCTGCCCGGTCAGTTTTTCCCTGATTTCCACGGTCGCGCCGCCGTCTTCCGCGACGCTTAATGCCAGGGAGCGATGGGTACGGTTCTGGTAGGCCTTTGAAAAAGGAATCGTGTAAAAGGCTAACATTTCTTTCGTCTGTATAAATGAAAGAGTGCCCTCGTTCAGCCAGGGAACCTGGGTGGGGGAGAGATACAGGTCCCCGGGGGAATAGATTCGCGGATCTCCCCCGGCAAGCGCTTCGAACACCAGTATGCGATGGAATTGCCAGTACTTGGCTTTTTTGATAAACTCGCCTTTGTCGCGGTCAACCACATAAACAAGCCCGCTTTTGATCCCCATTTGTTGCAGCATTGCGTAAAAAGCATAATTGATCTCTTCGCGCGTGCCGTATCCCCTTTCCAAAACCTCATCGACTGAGGTATTCTTCAGGTATTCTTCCTCATCTTCCAGGTAGGTGATATTCTTGACGTTGGATTGCAGCCATCTGTAAGCGGCTTCGATTTTGGATCGCTGGCCGGGCAAACTGTCAAAAGCCGCCGTTGTTTTGGCCAGGCGGGTATTTGGTTTGGCGAATTCTTCATAGCGGGCATAAATGTCCGCCGCGCTGCGAGTCCAATGGGCGCGGTCATCGGCCTCCACATCGATAGTAGAGCCGTAAAACAAAATCGCCCGAGTTTGCAGAACGTTTTCCGGCGGCGAATACGGCTCCGGTTTAAATGCCGGGACGTTCCGCACCGTCAAAAGCACTTTCTCGGTCTTTTTTTTGGAAGGAAGCTCCTGCGATTCAATTTTGACGGTGCGATTTTGTATCAGCCAATTGGGGCTTATCAACTCCGAAAACCAGGAATACCAGTATCCCATGCCCTTTCCGCGATAGAATTTCCAGGTATATTCGCCTGACAGCAGGGGAATTTCCTTTTCGGGGTCCCAGGCGCCGTTCGGCTGTGGGAGCCGGATTTTAAAAAGATACTCGATGATGCAATCATCGGTTAAGCCCGGCAGAGAAAAGGATTTTTGTTTGATCTTGAGGCCTTCGGCAGTGAATATCTCTTTATCGAAAATCTGCTCTTTGGCCAGGGGGATTTCCCGGCCGTCCCGTAAAAGGGTGCGTCCCTGGATATTTTCTATTTTCTGGTGTTTAGCGATATAGGGTATCAGTACGTCTCCCCACTTGCGCGCTTCCGGGTTCAAAATCCGAATTCGGCGATAAATCGTCACATAGCATTTGCGATTGATCAAATCCGCCTCATCGGCTTCGATTTTTTCGATAATCATGATCGCGCCATGTTTTTCCGCCAGCGTATCTTCGTTCACTTCCCAATCCGTTGCGGTAACCGGTTCCCAGGTCAGTTCTTTTGCGCTGGCCCTAAGACTTAAACACACCAGAAAAACAATGATGAGCAGCTTTGTACTTTGAATCTTTTCCATAACAATCCCTCCTTTATGGCGTTTTAAGCAACAGGGTTTGTCCTTTGATGGCGCTTAGATCTTTGTCGTAATTGCGGGCCCCCGGGTATTCATCCGGCCACATTAGCCGCCCGGTTTGGCGCTCCAGGAAGCGGTAATGCAGCAGGCTGCCCGAAAAAGAAATTTGTGAGCGGAGCAAGGCGCCGCTGCAACCACTTTCAAATTCGCTGAGGTCGATCTCGGGCGTCCAGTCTTCCGGCAATTGCCACAGCACTTCGGAGTTGATTTCAATCGGCGGCCCGAACCAGATGGGATGTTGGCGTTCTTCCGCCGTCAGGCGGGGCGGTTCCGGGGAGTAAAATAAATTCGGGCGCAGCAGCACTAAATTACCGGCTTTTTGGATGAAGCGTTGGCCTTTAATGCTGAAAGAAGTGGTAACGGAATCCTCGCTCGCCGCGGTTCGAAACCCTTCCAGTTGGATTCCCGGCAGCTTTTGGGCCATTTCCGAGCGCCATTCCTCGACTTGTTTGCTCCCGGGGTTGATTCGCTGGCTATACCGCGAGTAGGTTGCCAGGCTGCCGTAGTCGATAATATCCACGTCGGCGCTGAATGAGCCATCATCATTTAAGCGCGCCCGGGTGTGGTACACCCGCCGGAAATCTTCCGGATCCGCGTAGGGGAGTTGCAACAACACCGTATCAGCGTTGGCGGCAATCAATACCATCCTTCCCATCAGCGGCCAGGGCAATTCTCCTATTTCTGCCACTTCATCCGTGGGGTCGAACAACAGCCAGTCTCCTATTCTGGCGTGTTGCCATCTTTCCGGCAGACTGTCCTGAGGTACCCGGATACCGACAATGCAATGGTTGAATTGAAAAGGGGTGGGTAAATCCGGATCGACCGGATACTCCGTATTGACCAGCACCGGCACCGCGTTAATGCCAATCGCTTCTAACATGGCGCGCATCAGGGTGGTTTTATCTTTGCAGTCTCCATAGCGGTTGAAAAAGGTGGCTGGGGCCGGCCGTGGTTGCCAACGTTCCTTTCCGATTTCTACCGCGACGTAGCGAATCTCTTTCTGGCTGAACGCGGCGATGGCGCGTAATTTTTCTTGTAGAGTCGCCAGGCTGTCGGTGCGGGAGCGGGTTTCCCGGATCAGTTGCTGGTCCGCTGCCGCAGCCTGCCGGTGCAGATCGTTAGCCCACTGGGCGACTTCCGGCCATTGGGAAAAGTGATGCGCTCCTTTTTTGGAAGGGTCAAAACAGTTAACGGAGACTCGCCGCGACAGAAAATCCCAGGATGGGGCCAGCGGTTCTTCCGGTTGATAGGCCAGATCGCGGGCGGTCCATAGGTAGCGATTTCCCTGCTGCTCGAACTGCACCGGCCCGGTGCGCCATTCTCCTTTGAGCAGATCCCATCCCTGGGGGATCGTTACCGCGTATTGCGCAAATTTCACGGGTTCCTGTATCTGAAAAGTGAAACTATTGAATAAACTGGTCCATCCTTTTTCTTCCAGGGCAATCTCGAACGCCACGATTACCCCGGGTTCCACGCCGGGCAGGGCTGCGACAACGATATGGCTGTCATCATAGTATCCGGCGCTTTCCTGGGGGCTGATGGTGACGATGTTATCCGCAGGCAGCGCTTTCGCCGAACCGTCGTGTTTGATGATCCAGCCTTTCAGTTTTTTGACTTCCACAAAGGGAGAAACCGGTATTGACATGACCCCAAAACTACTACCGGCAGAAGTCAAAATTTTAACGGCAATCTGGCTATAAATTTTAGTTAGGCTTTTGGAGGAAATTTCCACTTCCGTGAGCTTATGCATTATAATCGCAGATGCTTCTTTGGGGACAGTAAGAGCGCTTGATTGCTTAACTGCGTTATATGCCCAATCCGGCTGGGCGCTGGCAAACGAAAGCATTCCTCCCAGGCAGGCAGCAATGAATAATTCTCGAAAACCTTCCATGCGCACTCCTTGCTTTAAACGGTGCTTTGTTGAAAGTCATCCTGGAGATGAGAGGCGCGATGCTCCTCAAAAATCTCCGACTTTCAAAAAAAATCTATAAAGTCAAGTTATACAGGCGCATCCGAAAGGCTTCTGGACAGACACCCTAAAATGTTGAAAGAGAAAATCGAAAGAGGATAGAAATATTTTTACCGAAATATTCGACCTTGCGAATTAATCACCGGAAGCGATCATACGTTCCAGAAAGCACGCACAAAACTAATCAATTTTAACCACAAAAGCAAAATTTTGTTGAAAAGCGGACCTCTGGCGCTCAGAAATGATGGAAAATTTTCCACAGCGGCGGGGAACGGCGCGGTTTGAACGGAGTGAATTCGGCGCCCTTAATAGTTTTTTTAGCTCAACATCAATTCGCCGACTCTTCCGCGCCTGCAGATGACGGTCCGGCCGGGTTCTTCTCCCGCGCCACGGTCGGAACTACCGGGGTGGGGCGTTCCACCGGCGGCAGCCCCAAAATCGCCCGGGCGCGGTTCAGGGCGTCGTCGATGTTCAAATGCACGTTTTCTTCCCCGATGCGCTTTAGCAGCCCGGAGCGTTCCAGCACCATCAACGGCTGGGCGTGAACCCCGGAGAGAATCAACACCGTTCCATCCTTGCGAGATTTCTCATACACGTCTTCCAGCGCGCGTAAGGCGGTTGCATCCATGGCGAACACGTGGCGGATACGCAAAATCAACACTTTGGGGATCCGTTCCACCACCCGCAGGGCGTCTTTGAACTGATCCGCCGCCCCGAAGAAAAAGGGACCGTAGATTTCGAATACTTCCACTCCCTCCGGCACTTCCCGTTTGGCCAGCGCGAGGGGATCATCAACCTCTTCTTCTTCCCGGAGAGATTCGGTAACGTAGCCGGTCTGGGTAACCGTGGCCATGCGGTGCATGAACAAAAATGCCGCCAGCACGATTCCCACCTCGATGGCCACGGTCAAATCGATCAACACCGTCAGCAGGAAGCTGGCCAGCAGCACCAGGATATCGGATTTGGGGCTGCGGAACAGCTTGATGAATAGGCGCCACTCGCTCATATTATAAGCCACCATAATCAAAATGGCGGCCAGGGTGGCCATGGGAATCAGCGAGGCCAATTTCCCGAAGAAAAGCATGATCAGCAGCACCGTAAGGGCGTGGATGATGCCCGCAACCGGGGTCTTTCCCCCGTTTTTGAGGTTGGTAGCGGTGCGGGCAATCGCCCCGGTTGCGGGAATTCCCCCGAAAACGGGAGAGACGATATTGGCGACGCCCTGGGCCACCAGCTCCATGTTGGAACGGTGGCGGGTGCCGCTCATCCCGTCCGCCACCACCGCGGAGAGCAGGGATTCGATGCCGGCCAGCAAGGCAATGGCCAGCGCCGGGGAGGACAACTCCCGGAGCAATTCCCAACTGATCACCGGCAGGCGCGGCGCGGGGAGCATGTTGGGAACGCTGCCGAAGCGGCTCCCGATGGTCTCCACCGGCAGGTGCAGCCACTGCACCAGGGCGGTGGCGAGCAGGATCGCCGCCAACGAGCCGGGAACGCGGCGGGTCACTTTCGGCCAGTAGAGAATGATTCCCAGCGAGAGCAGGCCGATTCCGACGGCGTAGAGATTGATGCTCCCCAGGCTTTCCGAATAGGCGAGCAGTTTTTCGATAAAATCTGCCGGCAGGGAATCCATTTTCAGGCCCAAAAAGTCGCGGATTTGGGAGGTGAGAATGATCAGGGCGATGCCGCCGGTGAAACCGACCGTAAGCGGGTAAGGGATGAATTTGATCACCGCGCCGAGGCGCGCGAATCCCATCACCACCAACAGCACCCCGGCCATCACCGTGGCGGTGGCGAGGCCGTCGTAGCCGTATTTCTGCACCACGTCGTACACGATTACGATGAACGCCCCGGTCGGCCCCCCGATCTGGAAGCGGCTGCCGCCCAGCACGGAGATAAGAAACCCGGCGATCACCGCGGTATAGAGCCCCTGCTCCGGTTTCACCCCGGAGGCAATCGCCAGGGCAATGGAGAGCGGCAGGGCCACGATTCCTACGATAATCCCGGCCACTAAATCGCGGAAAAACAGGCGGCGGGAATACCCTTCTTTTAAAACCGTAATCAGCTTCGGCTCTAATCTGGTCGGCTGGATGTTCATTTCCGGTTCCTTCTACGGCATTTGGAAAATCAAAAAAAATACCCGGCAAGCCATGTCATGCCGGGGGAAAACGCCTGATTTTATTGAATTATCGAACGGTTTGCAATAAAAAACAGAAATGGAGTGCTCCGAAGGAGTGGCTTTGCCACAAAATTTATTTTGCAGGTTCGAAACATCAAAAAAATACCCGGCAGGCCGGTTTCCGCCGGGAAGGATGGGACGATTTTAGCCCAGGTTGCGTACGTATACTGATTAAGGTTTAGAATTTCACTCTCCATGTCATTCCCGCGAAAGCGGGAATCCGTTGATTTTCAAGCATTCTGGATGCCCGCTTTCGCGGGCATGACAGTGTAAAACTAACCCTTAACGAGTATAGTCCCCAACTTTCCAATATTTTTGTGGCAGAATGATGGATTGGCAGAACCATTTTTGAATCATTCTGCCGGACAATTATTCTGCCAATAAAGTTGGGGACTACAATATGAACCTGGATTAGGACGCGGCGCACCCGGCTGACCGGGACGCGCCGCGCTTTTATGCAACGCCCTATGGTTTCACCGCTTCGATGATTGCAGAAATAATGTAATCTTCGATCCGCCGCCCCGGGGCCCAATCGCGAATAAAAGAGCGGCTTTCGTCTTTGGGGGCAATGCTGACCCGGGTGAATCCCGCCGCTTCGATCATTTGCTGCAACTCCTCGATCTCCGAAGCCCCGGCGATGCATCCGGCGTGGAGCGCCAGATTCTGCTTGATCTCTTCTGAAAGCGGCGCGGTGGCCACCACGTCCGAAACCGCCAGACGGCCGCCTTTTTTCAGCGCCCGGAAGGCCTCCCGGAACACCTGCGGTTTTTCCGGGGAAAGATTGATCACGCAGTTGGAAATGATCA
>WYBG01000548.1 GCA_011526015.1 Deltaproteobacteria bacterium
CAAAAAATCGGGCTGGTGGAAGCGCAGCTCCTCCGCGGAGCGGAATCCGAAGCTGACCGCGCAGGTGTGAATTCCCGCGGCTTTTCCGGCGTCGATGTCGCTGGCAGTATCCCCGATGATAACGGCGCGGCCCGGCGCAACCGCTAACTGTTGCAGAATTCCGACAATGGGTTGGGGAGAAGGTTTGCGCTCCATACCGGGCTGGGAACCGATCACTACCTGAAAATAGGATTTGATCCCCAACTTTTCCACAATCGTCTCGGTGTAGGGATGGGATTTGTTGCTGAGCACGGCCATCTTTTTATAAGAGTAGTGCTCCAGCACTTCCCGCACGCCGGGGTAGAGCTGGGTGGTATCCAGCAGGTGCGCGGAATAAAATTCGTGGAAGGATTCCCGGGCTTTTTCGAATTCCTCAGGGGTGAATTCCTGCAAGGCGCGCTCTAACAGTTTATTTACCCCGTTGCCCACGTAGCTGGTTACAGTAGCCAAATCCAGCTGCGGGCGATCTAACTGTTTCATGGCGTAATTGACCGCGTTGGTCAAATCCTGCCGGGTTTCCGCCAGGGTTCCGTCGAGGTCGAAGATGAGCAGGTCAATGGGAAGTGGGTTCATGTAGAAGATTTCGCAGGGTGAGGTGTCGTTTACTCGTCTTCCATGAAAACGGCAGGCGAGATATGAAATCGTTTGCTAAGGGCTTTGATTTGCCGGAGATTTAAATTTCGTTTTCCGTCTAAAATTTCGGAAATCACTTTGGGGCTTCCCAGTTCTTTTAAACCGCTTTCGTTTATCCCATGCTCTTCCATCAAAAATTTTAAGCAACCGATCGGATCCCCCTTCGGTTCCGGGATAGTTCGATCTTCATAATCTTTAATAAGAATTCCCAAAGTATCTATCAATGTTTCAATAAGAGGGTCTTCCTTTTCACTGACCTCATCGATTAATTTATCCAGCAACTTGACAACTTTATTGTATTGCTCTTCTGTATGGATGGTAGATATTAGCTTTGATACGACCGGCCATACTTTAATTGTCTCGTTTAATTCCTGTTCTAAAACTTCCATTTCTATTCCTTCCATTTGCCTTTGTCATAATCTTTATGGGTTAAAATATTTCTAATGTAGATACGCTTTCGGGCATATACGACGTAGGCGATTAGTCTAAATTTATTCCCGCCAATGTTGAAGACAGTTAGCCTGCCCACTGATTCGCATTGGGAAATACTTTTAGTAAATCTCCAAAAGAGTTAAATTCATAGCGCTTTACGACCCGATACCATCTATCTAAAGGATCGTAAGCCTCTGAATGTTCTTCGCTGAATTCAAGCAATAGCTTCCGAGTAATCACATGCATCGGAAAATATATGGCAAATGCAGATATTTATCAAGCTATGTTTTGAGTTGAGGAAAGCTCATCAAAGAGCATTTCGTTTACAGCCGGGCGATCCTTTCTTTCACACTCCGCAGCACGCCATCCAAAATCCCCCGCGCTTCTTTCTCCAGGTTTACACAGGCGGCTTTCATCTCTTCCTTGAACTGCGCATCCTTGATCTGGGGCAGGTTGATCAGCACGTTGAAATTACCCCCGATCACCCCGGTGTAAGCGATTTGCGCTCCCACCCCGGCGTCGGTGACGGAGTTGAGGTTCCCTTTTTCCACCGCTTCCGCAGCCAGTTTCAACGCTTCGAAACTGAGCCGGGCGGTGTTGAGGGGCACTTTCACCGCCGCTTTCAGCCCTTGCTGAATGGCTTCCTCGCGAATCTTTTTTTCTTCCGCGGTTCCGCTCGGCAGGCGGGTCGCTTCCATGTAAGCGTTAAAGGCGTTGGTATCCTCATCCACCGCCTTGATCAATTGGTCTTTCACCGCCTGCGCCCTCTCCGCCAGCGCCAGGAGGTCGCCCTGCACTTTTTCATATCCTTTTTTGCCGATGGTGAGGTTGCTGACCATGGCAGCCAACGCCGCGCCTAAGGAGCCGGCCAGCGCCGCAATCGAACCGCCGCCCGGCGCGGGGGTGTCGCGGCTGACTTCATCCGCGAATTCCCGGGTTTTCAGAGTCACCAGGGCTTTTTCCGGGAATATGGTCAGACCGAGGATTTTTTCTTCTGGTTTAAAGGGAGCCACGTCGTTCAGGCCCATGGAAAAAATAGCGCTTTCCAGCACGTCCGCGACCGGAACGCCGGTGGGTTTGCCCTGCTGGTGCAGGTAATATTTCCCGGCCTGGTAAATCGCCTCGAAAGGCACCAGCCCTACGATCTCGCTGCCGGTTACCAGCAGCCCCCGCTGCGCGGCTATTTTCCGGGTTTCTTCCAACACCGCGTGCATGGAAGAAATTTTATAATTGGTCAAATTGATGGAAATCTGCGCCCGTTTGTATTCCTCCACGTACCAGCCGATGGCGCGCACGTGCTTGAATTTTCCCGGCTGCTTTACCGACCAGCCCACCGGGTTTTCCGCGTCGGAACCGTGCGAGTCCAGCAAATCGTAGGGATCGTAATCGTGCTCTGCCTTGCAGTGCTCCCGGGTCTCCTTGAATGTTTTTCCCACGAACTCGCAGTTGCCGCAGGGGAAGTGGTTTTCCCGGTATTTCACCAAATCGCCGCGCATGTACACCGGTTGAATGTTGCCGGTGCGCACGCTGCGCCCCTTTTCCCGCAGCTCGAAGGCGATATCCATGGCCAGTTGCTTGTCTTTGGTATTCAAGGTGATATTGTAGGCGATCAAAAATTCCCGCGCGCCGATGACGGTGGCCCCGGCGCGGGGATTGAATTTCGCCGGGCCGTAATCCGGCTGCCACTGTGGGTCTTGCAGCTTTTCCGGCAACGCTTCGTATTCCCCGGCGCGGATGCTGGCCAGGCTTTTGCGTTCCGGCGCGGCAGCGGATTCCTCATACAAATATACCGGAATGCCCAACTCTTCCCCCACCCGCTTACCGACCGCTTTGGAAATTTCCACGCACTCCTGCATGGTCACCCCGCTCACCGGCACGAACGGGCACACGTCGGTAGCGCCCATGCGCGGGTGCGCCCCTTTATGCCTGCTCATGTCGATCAATTCCGCCGCTTTTTTGATGGCTTTGAAGGCCGCCTCTTTCACGCCTTCCGGGGAACCGATAAAGGTGACCACGGTGCGGTTCACGTCCGCGCCCGGCTCCACGGATAGCAGCTGCACCCCGCTGACTGCTTTGATCTCGGCAGTAATCTGGTCGATAACCGCTTTATCGCGGCCTTCGGAAAAGTTCGGTACACATTCCACGATTTTTTCAAGCATGTAAATACTCCCGCAGTTTATCAAACATAGTCAAGCGGGAATTTAGCGAAAGGGCGCTTTTTTCCAAAAGGGGAAATAAATTGATGCATAACAATCTTGGGGCATTTAAGCCGCATTGGGGTATAATTCTTCAAGTTCTTGTTTGATAAATTTTTCGACATAGTCATCCCAATCGCCATTTTTTTTGATCGCCCTGATATCAAGCATTTCCTGCGCCCCTTTTTTAGACCAGTGCATTGCATTTTGCTCCATCCGACTCTTAACAAAGTGACCACAGGCACTTTCTACCGCTCCCGTGGTAATCGGATAACCTTTTTGCAAGTAGGTTTTGTAGTCAACCATATGTTGATGGTTTGTCAAATACGTAATCGCTCTTTTCAGATTGTACTGGTGTGTTGCTTTTAGCGCTTTATGGTCAGCGATTTCCTTCCATTCTTTTAACACCTGGTCTGATTGGCTATTGAGTAGCTATCTTTCGGTAACCCCAAAACTGCATCCAATGGATAATAACTTTGGGCTGTCTTTGAATAATATTTTCTCCGCTCGATCTCGATCCTTCCAAATATACTAAAATATGGACTGCTGCGGCTTCCTTTATTGCGCATCTTATTCCCCGCACTATCCCTTGGCGGAACTTGCATTTTCAAGGTTTCACCAACCAGAAATATGTAATACTTCAGTAAATCCAAACCCAGCTTTAGAAGAGAACGAAATATGCCAAGTTCTACTTCATGAAGCCTTAAGCACCGCTCTGAGTGATGCTCTATCGTCTGAATTATTTCATCTAATTGCTTGCGTATAGCATCTGATTTTTGTTTCTTTAATTCTATGAGTGCACCTTTGGGTGTTATGGGAAATATTCAAAGGTATAGGAGAATCTTTTCTCCCGCACTCTTTTTTTTCGCCCCAAGATTGTTATGTACTCAAATTCGTTTCGATACTTCTTAACCTGAACAAGTTCCATGGCAACTCCTCCGTTCAAACTAAACATCTTTTGGGAAATCACAAAATCCCCCTCCGCGGGGGAATAGGGAAATTACGCCTATCAAATGATCGCTGTTTAGTAAATATCCTCGACAGGCTTTTATTCGAAGTTTGAATGAGGCATATTCTTCAACGCTGTGCCCCTTTCGGGGCTCTTGGATTTCTCCTCCCGGAATGGTAAAATTGAATCTCCTCAACTTTCATATACAGGGGGAATTATGGCTGCAAATATCATTACCCTGGGGCGTATCCTGCTGGCGTTTTTTACCCTAATATTGTTCCAGGGGGGATTCGGCTGGCGGATTGCGGCGGTGTTGTTGACCATCCTGGTGATTTATCTCGATTCACTGGACGGGATCGTGGCCCGCAAGTTAGGGGCCGCCAGCGATTTCGGGGCGCTGTTCGACATTACCGGCGACCGGATCGTGGAGCACGTGTACTGGATCTTCTTTACCGCCATGGGGCTGGTCAGTCTCTGGGTTCCCATCATTTACGTCAGCCGCAGTTTTTTGGTGGATACCCTGCGGGCGGTGGCGTTCACCAAAGAAGGTAAAACCCCGTTCGGGGAAAAGAGCATGATGCGCTCCCGCTGGGCGTTCTTGCTGACCGCCTCCCGCCCCAGCCGGGCTATCTACGGGGCCGGCAAGGTGATCGTGTTCGTGCTCTTAGGGATCATCCTGGTGTTCAAGAGCCCCGATGCGCTATCGCCGGGGTGGTTTGCGGCAAATTCTCTTCAAACGTTGGTGTTGATAACCAATATCCTGGTATGGATAGTAGTGCTGATGAACCTGCTGCGCGGTTTCCCGGTGCTGTGGGAGGGACGGTTCTATCTCTTTGACAAGCGCTTCCCCCGGGAGCTGAAGGACGCCCAATGAGGCCGGGTAGCGAGGCATAAAGAATATGAACCGGTGAGCCGGAGACGGGGTGAAACGGTGAAGTGTATTGGAGGCGCCGTTTGCCGCTTCTCCGATTCACCGGTTCTCCCACTCTCCGGTTCGGCAATGCGAAGCCATTGCGATTGAGAGCGGCAGTCAACAAAATAAGCGACTGAGGTCTGTTGAAGCATGGCGAGCTGGGCGGTTTTTGACGTGGACGGAACCCTGCTGCCGGGCGATTCCATGGAAGCAAGGTTCGTTAAGCGCGGCATCCGGCAGGGAATGATTTCCCCGGCAGGCCTTCTGGGGCTGTTGGGGAACGCCGTGAAATTCTTTTTCCGGGGTAATCTTACCGGGGGATTGAAGGAGGATAAATCGCTTTTGAAGGGTATCCCACTCAGCCGTGTAGAAACGGAAGCGGCGGCGTGTTTCAGCGCGGAGATTGCGCCCCGGCTCTCCCGGGTGGGTAGGGAAACCGTCGCCCGCTGCCGGGAGGAGAGTTACCACATTCTGTTGATGACCGGCTCCCCGGATTTTTTAGCCCGCCATCTGCTCCCGGCGCTGGAGCCGGATCAGCTCATCAGCGCAGAGATGGAAATCTTCGGCGGGCGCCTCAGCGGGAAAGTGAAGGGCCTGCACCCTTACGGGGAGGCGAAAAAAGCCCTGCTGCTCCGGGCGCAGCCGCAGTTGCAGATCGACTTCTCCGCATCCGTCGTGTTCGCCAACCACCATAGCGACGCCGTGCACATGGAGCTGTTCGGGCGCGCCGTGGCGGTCAACCCGGGCCGGAAATTGGAGCGGATTGCCCGGGCGCAGGGGTGGGAGATTGAATATTGGAGATGAAGTGTCTCCGAAGAATACCTGAAAAGGTCAAGCCGAGAGATCTCCGGTTCTCACTGGCGTTTCAAGATCGTGAGTGTAACGGCTTAATTATCCTTATTTTGCTCCTGGAAAGGGTTCAAGACGTTTAACCCATCAATTCCGGCAAAGTCAGAGATATTACGGGGGTAACCAGGGTCAACTCATGAACCAGCGCAGTGGCAGCAATAATCCCATCTCCCAGTTTTATTCGCTTTTTGCGGCGAAGGCCAATAGTCCATTCGGCCACCTCCCGGCTTAATTCCAAAACCTCTGCATGGCCAAGAAACGCTTATGCTTCCTGGCGCCTTTCTGTAGAAAATCCCTGCCAGCTTAAAAATTCGGTAGTCCTAAACAGGTAATGCTGCTATGCTCTTCGACCACCCATTTTGTCATTCCCGCGAAAGCGGGAATCCACTATTTCTACTGAGTTTATGGATTCCCACTTTCGTGGGAATGACACCATGCA
>WYBG01000549.1 GCA_011526015.1 Deltaproteobacteria bacterium
CGTTGTGCAAATATCCCAATCCGGAGGAGGCCAGCACCCCCACAGCGCCTTTCTCCGGGGCCAGGAGCATTTTCTCGGCCAGCCCCGGGCGGGCAGGGTTCTCGAACCCCCCGGTAAAACAGGTCATGCTGGTCACAAAGGGGTACATCCCTTTGTTATTCAGCCGGTCCACGTCCGGCAGTTGCATCAATCCCTGGTCCGCCCAGATGCCGCCGCCCCCGTGCCCAATAAAATTCACCCAGAACGTCCCCTCGTCGAAATAATCCCGCAGATCGCTGGAGGAGCCGAAATTGGGATCGAAGGGAAGAGTGGGGTCTTTGACGGAATTGAGCCGGTTGCCGGAAATATGGCGGGGCAGAATGGCCTCGATAATCCGGGTATTCTGGGTACGGAAGGCCGGGTTGGCGGGATTTTGCAGCTCGTAAGTGCCTTCATCGTCCTTGCCGGCGATGAACAGGGCGCGGTTGCGCCAGGCGTTCACCGGGGCGGTTTGCTCGAATTCCTTTATTTTGGCGACGCTGCTGTTCACTTCGTTATTGGTATTTACCGGAATGCGCCCCACAAACAGGTCCGGAATCTCATCGTTGCCGGAGATGAGCGCGTAGGGATAATCCGTGGCCGCGGCCCCGAACTCCTGGGTCTGGTAGAAAAAGGTGGGCACAAAATCCGGCGCCGTCGCGGATTTACTTTTGTAATTGAAATTGGCGTCCCCTAACAGCAGCACGTACTTCAAGCGCGGGGTGCGCTGCCAGTTGAAGAATGCGTAGCGCAAAAAGTCCTGAATCGCCAAGGGAGATTTGATGCCGTAGTTGAATTCGTCGTAAACGTCCTGCACGTCGATCAATTCCGTGGCCACCCCCTGCCCGCGGCGGTAATCGCGCAATTCCAGGGCGTTTTCATAAAAGCGGCTATGGGTCAGGATGACGTATTCCGCAGCATTATTGCCATCTTTTAAGGTGCGGAAGGGCGCGTCGGGATCGAACGGGAGGTCCTTTTCGATGCGCAGGGGCTTCTTTTTGCGATCCGGGGTCAGGGCGACGTATTCGATATCGCCGGAGGGAACGTTATCCTGGAAAGAAATCTTGTACACGTTGGTATCGTTGATGGTCTCCACGTCGATGCGGAAGTTGACGATCTTGCTGATCCCCTTTTTATAAATCTCGATATCCGGGCGGCGGAAATTGTCAATATCGAACTGGAAAAGATCGGTGCCGGGGTAGAGCACCAGGGCCGGGCGGGTAAATTCGATCTCGTTGCGATGCGCCCGGTAGTAGCGGTCATAAGTAACCTCGAACCAGTTCAACAACACGATGTCGGTGGAGCTGCTCGAGAGGGAGGGAAGCTGCACTTCCAGCACGTTCTCCCCGTGCTGCAAATCGCCGGGACGCAGGCTGGAATTGCTGCGGTTGCTGATCCGGGCGGTATCCTGGCTGTACCAGGAATTGGGCTGTGAAGCGCCTACAAAACCGTTGTTCAACCATACCATGACGTCGTGATAGCCGAATGACAGGCCGGAAAACATGACCGTGACATATACCGGGCGGAAGGAGGGTTCATAAGGATAGAGCAGTTGAAACGGATACTCTTTTTTGCCGATCGCCTTTACCCCCGCGTCGAAGAACCAGAGATCCCGTTTGTAGGAAAGCTGCTCCGGGCTGCCTTCGCCCAGGCGCATGAACTGCCGGTCCTCCTCCACGTGCACGGTGGAAGAATAAAAAAGGGAGGGGTTGACCTGCCCGGTAGTGATCAAACTGCCGTTTTCTTCTACCATGCGCAGCCCCCCGCTGCCGCCCCACTCTAACCAGTACACGTTTTCATCGGAGAAGGGATCGGCGTGCTGGTCCGGATACTGCGCCAGGAAGGTCTTCTCGTTGCGCTCTCCCCAGAATTCCAGGTAGTCGTCCGGGTCGAAGGAATTATCCTGGCCGCCGGTGAGAAAAAAGGCCACCTCGCTGCCCTTGTTGCTCAGGCGAAAAGCGGCGGGATTGATGGCGGAAATATCGATCCGGGCGTCCTGCAAATCCCGGCCGGTAACCTGGTAAATTCCGTTTTGCTCCACGATGATTTTTACCCGGGTATCGGTGCTGCCCGGGGCAAATGCCGGGGAAGATGCCGCGCCATAACTGGCCGAACTATGCGCGGTTTGGGGAGAAATCAGGCTGATTTGTTCCTTGTTGGCCACGAATTTTTTCAGCAATTCCGCTTCCGCAGCAGGAACCGCTTCCGCAGGCGGAACCAGGTCGGAAAAGGAAATGGTAACGGTGAATTTCCGGTAAAACGTAACCCCGCTGCCGGTCGCCTGCACCGGGTACACCCGCAGGGCGCTTAATTGATAATCCCGGAACAGCCCCAGGTTCTCCAGCTCGAATATTTGATCGGGGTATAAAGAGCGGAACGCCCGCGTTTCCGCAGCAGCCGCCCGGCGGGGTTCTCCTGCCCCGGCCTGCTCGGAGTCGGGGTTGTTAGGACGGTCGTTGAAGAGGAGGGGATAATACCCCGGGTAGGTTTCGGTTTTCTCCACCCGGATCGCGGCGCTCACCCGCCCTTCCGGAAGGGTAAGGGGCAGGGCCAGCACCGGCAGCAGGGGCCGCCCATTTTCATAATTGCCGGATAATCCCGGGATTTCAAAAATTTTGGCGGACGAAGCGGCGTCCCCCGCTTCCCGGATGCTCAATGGGCCGAAATCAAAGGAGACCACCATCGCCTGGGAGGTCTGGGATTCCACGGTATAATACGGCCTGGCGCTCGAAGAAACCTGGGGAAACGCCGGGGCGGCCAGCAGCAGCGTTATCACAATCGCTGTTAGCGGAAATTTCAAATCCACTCTCAATTCATCCTTTCTTCACAGAAGGTTTGCAGGAAAGAGAACGCATGGAGCATAGAGCATAGCGTTTCACTCTGCACACTTTTCACCCTTCGACAGGCTCAGGGCATGCTTTGCATTTTTCACTTTTCATTTTTCATTTTTCACTTTTCATTTTTCATTTTTCTACTCTCCTAAATTGAGAAAATCGGAGAGGGTTCGCCGCTTGGGGGCCCGGGGAGAGAACGCTTCGCCGAGCCGTTTTGCCAGCCCCTCTTCGCTCAATCCCCGGATCAGGCTGCCGTTTTCCGCCAGGGAGATGGTGCCGGTCTCCTCGCTGACGATCAGCACCAGGGCGTCGGTTTGTTCCGAAAGCCCCAGGGCGGCGCGATGGCGCATCCCTAAGGTAGGATCCAGCGCGGGATTCTGGGTGAGGGGCAGTTGGCAGGTGGCGGCCAGCACCACGTCCCCCTGGATGACCACCGCCCCGTCGTGCAGCGGGGAACGGGGATTGAAAATCGAGAGCAGCAATAATTTGTTCACATTCGCCTGAAGCTTGACCCCGGTTTCCACCACGCCGCGGATTCCGGTATCGCGCAGCAGTACGATCAGCGCCCCGAAATTCTTTTTGGCCAGCTCCGATACCGCGCTGACCACCTCTTCGATAAACTGGGGGGTTTGCACCCGCACAAGCTTCTGGATCACCCGGTTCTGGCCCAGGTAGAGCAGCAGGCGGCGGAATTCCGGCTGAAAAATGATCACGATGGCGATCACCCATACCGGCCGGAGGATCGACAACAACTCCGAAACGCCGGCCAGGTTGACGAAATCCGCAATGATAGAGAACAGTATAATGATCAACAACCCCAGCATCATCCGTGCGGCCATGCTGCCGCGGAAAAACTTGTAAATCTTGTAAAACGCGAACCAGACCAAGGTAATATCTAACAGATCCAGGATCGTTAGGGTTAGAAACCCGATTTTAATGCTCATATCTCCCCTGCCGGTTGACGGAATTATCGGTCACGCACTTCATACCATTAGATACTTTCTCCGAATGCCTGGAACGTGTTGCGTATTGCGTAATGCGTAATAAAAACGGAATACGCAATACGGAATACTCAATACGTTTTACGCTTTCCGCTCCCGGATCGCCTCCTGCACCGCCAGCGCCTGCTGCGTCTCCGCCACGTCGTGAACCCGCAGGATATTTGCCCCCTGCTCGACCCCGTACAGCGCGGCAGCGAGCGAACCGGCTCCCCGCGCCTCCGGGGGCGCATTCAGCAGGTTGCCGATGAACGATTTGCGGGAAGCGCCCAACAGGATCGGGTATCCAAGGGAGCGCAGCTCTCCCAGGCGGCGCAGCAATTCGTAATTGTCATTCATGCGCTTTCCGAAACCGATGCCGGGGTCGATGATAAGCTGCGTTACCCCCTGTTGCACGGCAAACCGGCAGCGCTGCTCCAGCCAGGCGAGCACTTCCTCCATTAAATTGCCATAAACCGGCTTGGCCTGCATGGTTTTGGGCATCCCCTGGATGTGCATTAACGCGACGGCGGCCTGGAACGCCGCCGCCACTTCCGCCATTTGGGGATCAAACGCCATGGCGCTGATGTCGTTGATGATATGGGCGCCTTCCCGCAAAGCCCGGCGGGCGATCTCGCTCTTGTAAGTATCGATGGAAATAATCGCCTGCTCATGTTTCGCCAGGCAGCGGATGGCCGGCTCTACCCGCGCCCACTCCTCTTCCAGGGAAACCGGGTCGGAGCCGGGGCGGGTGGATTCCCCGCCCACGTCGATGATGTCCGCCCCCGCTTCTAACATCGCCTCGGCATGTCGGCAGGCAGCCTCAGGGGACAAGAATTTTCCGCCGTCGCTGAAGGAATCCGGGGTAACGTTCAAAATTCCCATTACCAGCGGGCGGTCGAGGGGGAGAACGCGGGCGCCGATGCGGTAGTTCCACTCCCGGCGGGAAAGGTTTTCTAACAGCGCCCGCAGCTCCGAAG
>WYBG01000550.1 GCA_011526015.1 Deltaproteobacteria bacterium
GCAAATCTCTCCCCTCCCGGCAGAAGTTGCAGCGAATCCCCCGCCATTCGCATCAAACCGACGCCCCATTGCCGCACGTAGAAAGCCCCGTTGACCAGAAAGGAGGTGTGAAAGCGATCCTGCGCCTGCCAGACCCGGAAACGCCCTTCCGCCAGGCGGAAAATATATTTAGTGGTTCGGAAATAGATTGCATCCCCCAGGGAGAGGGTTTCCCAAACGTCATGGAAATCACGATACCCTTCCGGAATGCTGTCGAGCAGGGAGATAAAGCGCAAATGGCCGGCCGGGTCGGAAGCGAGGTATCCCAGGTCGTTTTGCGCGCCCACATAGATCCGCTGCTCCCGGGAAGCAATCGCCAGCGATCGTACCGTGCTCCTTTTGGGCGTTTTTACCAGTTTCCAGTCCACCCCGTTGTAAACCAGCACTCCCTGGCCGTTGCCAAAATACATGATCCCTCGCGAATCCTGCACGATGCTCCAGTTTTGGGGGTGCTCCCCGTATTCCCGGGGGCTGAAATACTGAATATAGGGGATCCCGGTTTCTTTCCAGGTCTCGGGCGGAATCGAAATTTCCCGAGCAAGCGCAGGGAGTGCGGCAGCCTGCCCAAGCAAGAGATAAAGTAACACGAATAATGATCTATGTGGCATTTTTCAATCTCCTCAAGCGCATAAACTTGGGAACTTGCAATACATATTGGGGGAAAATAACCATCGGGTGCGACTTTTTCAAAAGAAAATCTGATGGAGACGAAAAAAGTGCATGCAGTTTTTCCGGGGAAAGAATGGGATGCTATGATAGGTATGGGAAAATTATCTATGGCAATTTTGGCAACTTGATTTTATCTTCAACGAGAATAGTAAAATTCACAGTAACTGATGTTACGCATTTTGCCACAGAGACACAGAGAACACGGAGGTTTTGTCAATATTTTTCATCTCCGGTATCGCGAAATAGTCCTAATCTCATTGAATATTTGATTTTTTCTGTGCCCTCTGTGGCTCTGTGGCTAATTTTTTAAGCCTGCGTACATCACACAGTAATTTGAAAGTATAGCCTTCGATCATGAGCAGGCAATTTTCAGATCAAACGAAATCTTCACACGTCCCCGAGGCATTGCCGCAGGATGTTTTTCGTCGGGCCCCCTTGTTCTATGCGGCCCTGGCCTTATCTTTCCTGCTCAGTTTCCTTCTGTACTTGCTCACCCTTGCCCCCACGGTTACGTTCGAGGACAGCGGGGAATTGATCGCCGCCGCCTACAACCTCGGCGTGCCCCACCAGCCCGGCTACCCCCTCTTCACCCTGCTGGGGCGGGTCTTTTCCATGATTCCGCTTGAAAACGTCGCCTACCGCCTGAATCTGATGTCCGCGTTTCTCTCCTCGCTGGCCGCCCTGTTCCTCACCTGGGCAGCCATCCTGCTCATCGAAGAGCTATCCCCCGGCCATCGCCAATCTTCAATCTTCAATTTTCAATCTTCAATTTTAAAATACGCCGCCGCCCTCGCCGCCGGCCTGCTGCTCACCGCTGCCTACGAGAACTGGGAACAGTCGATCATCACCGAAGTTTATGGGCTGAATACTCTCTGCATCGCCGTGGTGATATGGTTAGCGGTGATGTGGCGCCGCCAGGCCGTTCCCGCCGAACGGGAGCGTTACTTTTTATTGGCCTGCTACGTTCTGGGGCTGGCCTTCAGCAACCATACCACTTCCCTGGTGTTGCTGCCGATTTTGATTATTTTCGCGTTGCTGACGGATCGTCTATACCTGCTCCAGGGCAAACGGCTCCTGGCCGGCGCCGGTTTTTTGATCCTGGGGTCGATTCCCTACCTCTACCTGCCCATCGCTTCCGCCCGCAATCCCAAAATGGATTGGGGAAACCCGGAAAATTGGGACAATTTCATCCGCACCGTAACCCGCCACCAGTACGGATTCGGAGCGGGGCGCACCTTCGGGAAGTTCCTGGAGCAGTTCGGCGTTTACATCGATCTTCTCCTGGAGCAGTGGTTTCCGCTGATATTGATCTTTGCCCTGCCCGGCCTCTTTGCCCTGTTCAAATACCGGCGGATTTATGCATATTTCTTCCTGGTATTTTTCCTCTTTGCCGCTCCCCTCACCACCTACCTCACCGATTTCGACGTGAGCGTTTCCGATCCCTTTGCGGCTGCGGAAAACAAAGCCCTGGTGTCGGTGTTTTATATTCCTTCCTACATCTGCTTCGCCCTGCTGATGGGAGTAGGGATGTTTTACACCGCGGCATTTCTGATCAATCTTTTGAAGAGAAAGCGCCTGGCGGAATACGTGCTGGCCGGGGCGATTACCCTGTCGCCGCTGGCGCTGGCGTATCCCAATTACCAAAAATTAGACATGAGCCGCTATCGCTTCGCGGAGGATTACGCGGAAAACCTTTTCCGGGCAACCGGGAAGAACGCCCTGGTGATCGTTAACTGGGATCCCTTTTATTTTCCATTGAATTATTACCAATTTGTAGAGGGACGGCGATTGGATTTGGTGGTCATTGACCAGGAGCTCCTGCGCCGGAGCTGGTATATTCAGTGGCTGAAAGACCACTATCCCGAATTGGTTCAATCCGCGGCCCGGGAAACGGAAGAATTTTTGGCCGCGGTGGCGCCTTTCGAGAACAAACAACC
>WYBG01000551.1 GCA_011526015.1 Deltaproteobacteria bacterium
ATCGGCTAAACCGGCGTTCGTATCCGTTGCCGCAAACGGATCGACTTCCGACGAAACGTAGCAAATCTTAAACGCTTTCATTGGTTCCTCTGCCATATTTTCGGCTTTCGCCTCTCCTGGTTCGCCTGAAAGTGCTTCGATGAACCTGTTGAGGTGGACCGGCGCTCGACCCGTTAAGGTCTAATCCACCCCAAAATCTAAACCATAATTTCTTTCAAAAACTGCGCCGCGTCTTCCGGGCTGGTAGGATTGATATAAAACCCGGTTCCCCATTCGAATCCGGCAAAGCGGGTGAGCTTGGGCATGATTTCTAAATGCCAGTGGTAGTGGCGCATCGGGGATTCTTGCATGGGAGCCTTGTGGAGCACAAAGTTGTAAGGCGGCGTTTGCAGGGCAATATTTAATTTTTGCATGACCGTCTTGAAGGTGATCGACAGGTGCCGAATACGGATTTCGTCGATCATTTCGTAATGGGAAAAATGCTCTTTAGGCAAAATCCAGGTCTCGAAGGGAGAACGGGCCGCAAATGGCTCCAGGGCGATGAAAAACTCTTCATCGTACACCACCCGGGTGTTATCTTTTAATTCCTGGCGGATAATATCGCAGAAAATGCAGCGCTCTTTCAGATGGTAATAGGCGTTCGCGCCGTTCAACTCTTCCAGCACTAACTTGGGAATAATAGGGGTAGCGATCAATTGGGAATGGGAGTGCTTCACGGTTGCCCCGGCGACGAAGCCATGGTTTTTAAAAATCATGGCATATTTCAAGCGGATATCTTTTTTCAAGTCCAGGATGCGCTCTTTGAACACCCGGAACACATTCTCGATAGAGGGGATGTCCAAATCGCCCAGGGCTTTATCCTTATCCGGGGTTTCGATGATCACTTCATGGGCGCCCACCCCGTTCATCATGTCATAAATTCCGTCTCCCCGGCGGCTCAACTGCCCTTCCACCCGCAAAGCGGGGTATTTGTTGGGCACCACCCGGAGGGTCCAGCCGGGGGTATTGGGAGGGCCATGGTCGGGCCGGATGGCGAATATTTCCGGGGGGGTCATATCTTCATTGCCGACCGTAAAGGGAGAAAATATATCTTTTTTTTCTTCGACGATGTTGAGGAAGTCAGTAGGCCGTTTTCCACGCTCGGAAGAAATGATCACCCAGCGATCGACGATCGGGTCTTTTCTTAGTTCGGGCATCCTGTTACAAAAAATAGTTTATTCAATATTTTTTAATAGGTTACAAATATATCGAAAAACCCAAATATAATCAAGAATAAAAAAATGCCGCCGAATGCGCCCGGCGAAACGTCCGCGGCAGGCGGCTCGCGCCGCTTCCTGGCTGTGCCGCCGATTGTCTGATGACGGGAAACGCAGCGCAGCGCCGTTGAAGCGCAGGGGATATGAGGGAAGGATAAGAAGTAAAAAGGTAACGGGATAAACCTGAAGAGGCTCTTTTCCCTGGCTCCTTTTTCCTTTTTACTTCACACTTTTTACTTATTCAGGAAATTTTCGGTCAATTCCCGCTTCAGGTATTCAAACGCTTCTTCCGGGGTATTGGAAAAATGGATCAGTTTCAGGTCTTCAGGATTGATCATCAGGTTTTCCACCATCAGGTCGAAATTGAGCAGTTGCTTCCAGTAACTCTCCCCGTAGAGAACGATCGGTATTTTCTTTTGCACTTTCCGGGTTTGCCGCAGGGTGAGCAGCTCGAACAGCTCGTCTAAGGTGCCGAACCCGCCGGGGAAGATGACCATGGCCTTGGCCAGGTAAACGAACCAGAATTTGCGGGTAAAAAAGTAATGAAATTCGAAATTCAATTCATCGGTAATGTAGGGATTGCAATCCTGCTCCATGGGAATGGAGATGTTCAGCCCGACCGAGCGCCCGCCGGGAACTTCCCTGGCGCCGCGGTTGGCCGCTTCCATAATTCCCGGGCCGCCCCCGGAAGTAACCAGGAAGCGGCGCTGGGTATTGTACAAATTCAGCGACCACCGGGTAAGAAGCCCGGCCAGGGCGCGGGCGTCCTCGTAGTATTGGGAAAGCTCGAGCTGTTTTTCCGCAACCCGTTTCAGGCGCAGATTCTCCCCGCTGGGGTCATTGCGATGGTTTTCGGTTGCGCGGGCAAGAGTCTTTTCGGCAGTTTCCCGGTCCACCATGCGCGCCGATCCGAAGAATACGATGGTGTCCTTTACCTTTAGCCGCTGGAAGCGCGATTGCGGCTCCAGGTATTCGGCCAGCATTCGCAGGGTTCGCGCCTCGGCGCTGTTCAAGAATTCAAGATTCTTATAGGCTTTGGCGGGTTTTTTCGACATAGTTACCCTTTTAGTTTTCGAATAATCGCATCCGCGAATTTTTCCACGAAACGAGTATCACTGGCGGTAATGATATTATCGTCAACGATCACGTTATCATAAGTATGATTTGCCCCCTGGCTCTCCAGCGCCTGGATGGATACGTAATCCGGATAGACGGTGGCTTTTTTATTTTGCAGGATGCCGGCGTTTGCCAGGGCAACCGGCGCGGTGCTGATCGCGGCGATGATTTTGCCGGAGGCCAAAGATTTGCGCAACAGATCATGGGTTTTTTCGTCGTCCCACAAATAAACCCGCGCGCCATAGCCGCCGACCAGGATCACGGCGCCAAATTCCCGGGGATCGAGGTCTTCGATTTTACAATCCGGGGCAACGTGGCCGTTGATTCTCCCCAGCGCTTTTTCCAGAGTATTGCTGGCCACGCAAACGTCCGCGCCTTCGCTTTCCAGGCGCTCGTAAAGATAATCGAATTCCTGATCGTTATAGTTTTTCTGGCCCAGGATGATTGCCACTTGTTTTCCGTCCAGAGATGCCATAGGTGCCTCCAAATTTCTAAGTCGCATTTGGTGTTGGTAAGGTTATCTGATTTTATACTCGTTAAGGGTTATCTGGGGCGTTTCTTTTCGACGGAGTGCAATCCCGGATAAGCCGGGATTGCACTCCGGTTTCTCCTCGATCATTATCCTTTGCGGTTCAAGACTTCCGGATTTACAATCGAAACCGGCGTTTCCCCGTGAATGACGTGAATGATATTCCGCGCCGCGATTTCCGCCATTTTGTTGCGGGTGGCAACCGTGGCGCTGGCGATGTGGGGAGCCAGCAACACGTTGTTCAATTCTGCAAGCCCCCCGGCCAGTTCCGGTTCGCGTTCATAGACATCCAGGGCCGCCCCGGCAATTTTGCCCTCGCGAAGCGCCCGCACCAGCGCCGCTTCATCGATGATGGCGCCCCGGGCAGTATTCACCAGGTAGGCGGTGGGCTTCATCAGGGTAAATTCAGGCTCGCCGAGCAGGTGAGTGGTTTCTGCGCCGAGGGGCAGGTGGATGGTGACGAAATCAGCCTCTTTTAGCAACAGGGGTAGGCTCACCCGCCGGGCATGAAAGGTTTTCTCCAGGTGGGGATTGGGCGCACGATCAAAGTAGAGAATATTCATCTTCCACCCCGCGGAGCGTTCCGCCACTGCGGTTCCGATCCGCCCCGCCCCGACAATCCCCAGGGTTGTGCCGACCAGGTCTGCCCCCAGTAAAAACAAGGGGTCCCAGCCCCGGAAGCGGCCGTTTCGCACCAGCGCGTCCCCTGCTACTACGTTACGCGCCAGGGCCAGCAACAGGGTCCAGGTGAAATCCGCGGTGGCGTCGGTGAGCACTCCGGGCGTGTTGGTGACCGCAATTCCCCGGCCGGTGGCGTAAGCGACGTCAACGTTATCCACCCCCACGGCGTGGTTGGAGATCACCTTCAGCTTCGGAGCGGCGTCCATTATCTCGGGAGTGATGGCGTCGGTGAGCAGGCACAATACCGCCTCAGCGTCTTTCAGCTTGCGCTTGAGCAGCTCGCCGGGCAGGGTTTCGCTGCTCGCATTGAGCTCCACCTCGAAATGCGACTTCAACAGGTCGATGCCGATTGGGGGAATATTGCGCGTGATAAAGACCTTCACCGGTTTCTCGCCAGGTTTTGGTTGCCGTAAAAGAGGAAAATATTAAGGATTTTCAACCCTGAAATCAACAGCTTAAGAAAGTCCCCGCCGATACAATGCGATGATACAATTAAAAACCGCTAATGGCGGGAGATCGCGTTAGCGATTTCTTCCCGGCATTAGCGGTTAGATCGGCTACGGAAACAGGCACAACGGCTTTATTTGTTGATCGCCAAAATTTGCTGATACTGCTGCATGTTGTGCAGCACCTCAACGGCGCGTTTTACCTCCGGGTCGTAGGAGAGCTGCACCCGCGTCCGGGCGGCGGAGTCCTGTAACTTTTCGGCGAATTCCGCTTCCAGGTTTTGGATGATGTCCTGGCGGTGCTCGGTGAATTCATCGCGCTTTTGGGTATCCAGCTTCTGGAGCGCCACTTCCACCAGGTCGCGCACGTCTTCGCTGTATTTCTTTTCCCGGGCAATTTTGAGGAATTCGTTTAACTCCGTTTCTCCCTCCAGCTCAAAATCGAATTCCTGCCGCTGGACGTAGGCTTCAAATTCCTGCAGGAGAGGCTCATCCACCGCTGCCATGCCGGACTCCTTCAGTCCCGCGTTCTTGCTCATATACTCTACCGTAAACTGGAAGAAGAGTCCCCGCGCCAACAGGGTTTGCATAAAGGGATCCAGTTCCGCTTCCGGCATCGCCACGTCCGGTTGAATTCCGCCCCCGCTGTGAACCACCCGTCCGTTAACGGTAAAGTAATCGATTTTCGGATCGTACTCCACGCTATCGGAAAGGTCGGTGAACACGGAATTATTCTTCTTGTACTCCTCTTTCTGAATGGAACGCCCGGAGGGAACGTAGTATTTGGCGGTAGTGATTTTCAAATAAGCCTGGGTCACTTTGTCGATCGGGAAGACCTTTTGCACCAGACCTTTGCCGAAGGTTTGGGTTCCCACCAGCACACCCCGGTCGAGGTCCTGAATGGCCCCGGCGACGATTTCCGAAGCGCTGGCGCTGGAGCGGTCGATCAATACCACCAGGGGCTGGGCGGGCAGGAGGGGATTCTCTTTGGTAAAAAACTTATTTTCGCTTTCATGAACCCCGCGGGTGGAAACCACCAACTGGCCGGGGGGCAAAAACACGTTCGCCACCTCTACCGCGGAGGTGAGCAGCCCGCCCGGGTTTCCCCGCAAATCCAGGATGGCCCGCTCGATGGCGCTTTGCATTTGCAAAGCAGTGATGGCGTCGCGCAATTCTTTGCCGGCTTTGTCCGAGAAGGCGGCGAGGCGGATGTAGGCGGTTCCCGGCTCCAGAAATGCCGCATAGGTGACGTCCTTCAGCACGATCTCTTCCCGGGTCAATTCCACGGTAAAAGGTTGATTCACCCCGGGACGCTCGATTTCAATGCTCACCCGGCTGCCGATTTTTCCGCGCAATTTTTGCGAGGCGTCTTCCAGGTTCATGTTGCGGGTCGGTTCCCCGTCGATCTTCGTGATCACGTCGCCGGGGCGAATGCCGGCGCGCTGGGCGGGAGTTTCTTCCATGGGCGCAATGACGGTAATCTTTTTATTCTGCATCCCGATTTCCATGCCCACCCCGCCGTATTTGCCGCGGGTAATCATGCGCATTTGCTGGGAGCCGGGATCCTCGAAGAATACCGTGTAGGGATCGAATTCCTGGAGCATTCCCTTGATGGCGGATTTGCTAAGGGTTTCCGGGTTCAATTCATCCACGTAATTGCGGGAAACCGTCTCGAACACTTCTTTGAGATAGAACAGCCCCTTGTCGATCTTATAATAAATATCGTCGTTATCGTTTGCGCGAGACTGGTTGGCAAACCAGCCGGCGGAAAAAAGCACGGTAAAAACCGTGAGCCAGGCGAGAAATTGTTTACGGTTGAACATTCCGAAAACCTCCGGTTATTTTTCGGTATAAAGGATATATTGCGGCTTCCCTGCAAAAGTTTCCTCGATCATTTTCAAGAGAGCCCGGGATATTGCCTCCCCTTGAAACCTTAAAATCGGCTGAAAATGGAAATAGTTTAAGATAAGAATCGAGCAATTGCAAGGGGAGGGAAGAATTGCGAGGGGCGAAATGCGAGTATGCGAGTGGCGAGTTCTTGTTTTTCGCAAACTCGCATTTTGCACTCCATTGCTGCCCCAATTACACCAGGTCGGCGATGGAGCCGAAGCCGGGATCGAACAAGCGCCGGTAGGCGCGAATGGCGTACCCGTCGGTCATTCCGGCGACGTGGTCGCAGATGATCCTCAGGCGCTCCGCTTCGCCGGGGGCTTGCAGCACCATCCGGTGGGTGGCCTCCGGCAGCAGTTGAAACTGCGGCGCGGCTGTTTCGGAATAATTTTGCTTCAGGGCCAGAAAAATCCGCTCCAGGATATGATTCAGTTTATAACGAAGCTGCTGCAACTGCGGGGAGTCGAAAACGATATCCGACGCCACTTGCTTATAAAATCCCGCTTCTGTGCGGATCGCCTGGTCAACTTCCAACTCGTAGCGATAGCGGTTAGTAAGAACGCTCATAAAGTTATTTCGCTCCTTTAAACGGCAGGCGGCGATGAAATCGCCGATCTTGCGGGAAAAAGTACGCTCCACGGTTCCCCCCTCCACTGCGGCGAGGATTCCATCCAGGAGGAGGGCTTCCGTTTTCGACAGGGAATGCTCCGAAGCCCATTTTTCCAGGCGAGCCGGGGTTATGAAGCGGGCATGAACCCCGTCGATAACGTCGTGCAGGGAATAGGCGGTATCATCCGCCCAGTCCATGATCTGGCACTCCACGCTGCGAAAGCGGTTGAGCGTTTCGCCGGGAGGCAGATCGGGGGGGAAAGGGCGCCCGTCGAATATGAACCCCAGGCAGCTTTCCTGGCCGTCATACAAAAAATAGCGCTCCGGGTTCTGGGCCTGGCGCAGCAGGGTTTTGTATTTCATCACCCCGTCTAACAGGGCGCGGGTGGGATTCATCCCGGTGCGCCGCGCGCCGGCGGCGTAAATGATGGCGGTCAATACCCGGAGGGTCTGGGCATTGCCCTCGAACCCGCCGAAATTGCGCATCAGGCGATTCAGGGTGCTCTCCCCGCCGTGCCCGAAGGGGGGATGCCCCAGGTCGTGCGCCAGGCACACTGCTTCCACCAGGTCCGGATCGATGTAAAACTCCTTATTCAACAGCGGGCTTTGCCGCCAGAGGTAATTGCAGATCGAGCGCCCGATCTGCGCCACTTCGATGGAATGAGTGAGGCGGGTGCGGTAAAAATCATACTCCCCGGAGAGGAACACCTGGGTTTTAGCCTGCAAACGCCGCCAGGCGGAGCTGTAAATGATCCGGTCGCGGTCGCGCTGGAAGGGGGTGCGGTAGTCCTTCCCCTTGCGCTGGCCTAAAAATTCGCAATCAAAAACGGTGTAAAAGGAGTTCTCTTTGACGGGAGGGAGGTTCAATGGAATTTCCTCTATCAAAAGGATGAAGGGGCGCGTATTGCGTATTCCGTATTGCGTATTCCGTTATTTTACGCATTACGAATTACGCATTACGCATTACGTTTTACGCATTATCCCGGCTATCCGGCGCAATACGCACTACGGAATACGGAATACGCCCTCCCTCACTTTTCCCTCTCCAGCGGCAGATCCAGCGGCTCCATCAGCTTTCCCACGGGGTACACGTTCACCCGGCTTTCCCAGTACGGCGTGCGCTCGTAGAA
>WYBG01000081.1 GCA_011526015.1 Deltaproteobacteria bacterium
GCAGAGAGAATTGTCCTGGAGTTATCCCTCGGCCTCCTGGAAAAAGGCCATCAGACGGCGGTTATTTCCTTATTTCCTTTACCGGAAAAGTCAAACATTATCGATGAACTGCGAAAATACCAAATCCCTGTTCTCAGTCTCGGGGTCACGAAATGGCGCATCTGGAAAATGTTCGGCTTGGCACGGCATATCAAAAATTTAAAACCGGATATTGTCCACGCTCACCTGTTCCATGCCAATCTTGCTTCCCGGCTGGCTTCCTTGCGGAGGGATTACAAATTGGTCAATACCGTTCATGCAAACGACCGGAGAAATGGCCGATTCTGGGTATTTGGATTAGACCGCTTCACTTTATCTTTATGCGACTCCCAGACGGCCGTTTCGTACGCGGTCCGCGACTTTCATTCCCGGAAACTTGGGGTATCCGGGCAGACGATGCCGGTAATTTATAATGGGATTCCGCCGCCCCCTGCGCTAACCAGTAAGGAGCGTGAGGAATTGCGGAACCAATGGAAAGTCGGGCGATGCCAAAAAATCATCGGTTCGGTGGGGCGTTTGCACTCCCAGAAGGGATATGACCGGCTAATAAAACTGCTCCCAATCTTACAATCGTATATTCCGGAAGGGGAAAAATGGGGAGTGGTAATTTTAGGAGAAGGCGAGGAGCGCTCCCGGTTGGAATCGCTTTGCCGGCAATGCCCGGATAATATCGTTGTCCGGCTTCCGGGTTTTCGAAAGGATGCGGCGCAGTGCATCGGGGCATTTGATCTATTCGTAATGCCGTCTCGCTATGAGGGCTTCGGATTAACGCTGGTAGAAGCAATGGCGCATGGCGTTCCGGTTTTGGCAAATCATATTGACTCTCTTCCGGAACTCCTGGCGGTTTACCCGAATGGCCGAACGATAAATTTCTATGATGCAGATGAGAAGAAAATCGCCCAAACTATCGTTGCGATGGCGCTGCAGCAGTCTGCCGATGGCCAGGCGCCGTTTACGGTTACAAAAATGGTAAACGGGTACTGTGAACTGTACGAACAACTGCTGTCCCTGAAAAAAGCTGCTGGCTGAGGTTATGCATCGAAATGTATCCTGGTGAAACCTGGTGAAAAAATCGACCCCCATCTCTCGCAGTAACAGAACCATCAAAATTCTGCGGATCCAGTCGCGCATCGTGGTTGGCGGCCCTTCTTTGCATACCATTTTGTTGTCCAGGCATCTCAATGATCAGCAATTTACCACTAAACTGGTGGGCGGGGCCGGCAATCCCGACGAGAAAAGCATGTTGGATGATGCGAAAAGAGAAGGGGTGGATTGCGTCATTATCTCGGAAATGGGGAGAGAAATCCATCTTTACGATGACATTCTCTCTTTCTGGAAATTATTCCGGTTGATCAAGAAAGAAAAGCCAGCGGTTGTGCATACTCATACCGCCAAAGCGGGCGCCATCGGGCGGGCGGCGGCGTTTTTGGCCGGGGTTCCGTATATTTTTCACACCTTTCACGGGCACGTTTTTGATTCATATTTCGGTCGTCTCAAATCCAGCTTGTTCGTGTTCGTGGAGCGGTTACTGGCAAAAATATCTACCGCGATTATCGTGATCAGCGAAAGCCAGAAAAATGATATTGTCAACCTTTACCGGGTGGCCCCGGCGCAAAAGGTGAAACTCATTCCTCTGGGATTCGAATGGAATGTGTTTTTGAATCCCCGGCCACAGGTAAATATCCGTGAGCGGTATCAAATTCCGCAGGAGAAGCTTCTAATTGCGATTGTGGGACGAATCGTGCCCATCAAGGACCATCTGCTCTTTATTGAGATTGCTCACCGGCTTCTTATCCGCCATAAAGGCCAATTTCATTTTATGATTATTGGAGATGGGGAACTTCGCAAACAGTTGGCCGACGAAATTCGCCAGCGCAATATGGCCGAGCATTTTACCTTTACCGGCTGGTTAGAGCTAAACTGTGAGATTTACCGGAGCTTTGATCTCTTGTTGCTGACCTCCAAAAATGAAGGAACGCCGGTAGCAATTATCGAAGCGCTGGCGGCCGGGACGCCGGTGGTGGCGGCGGCGGTGGGGGGCGTGCCGGATATTTTCAAGATGTACGATCCTCAATTTCTGGTTCACGACCGCTCTCCGGAATCCTTTGTAGAGGCAATACTCCGGCTGCGGGAAAATCGCGGCCGGGTTTCCCCGGAGGTCAGCCGCCGGATATTAGAATATTATAGCGTTTACCGGTTGGTGGAAGATGTTCGTAAATTATATCTCCATTTTGCGAAGGGGTAAATCAAGGCATGTGTGGTATAAACGGCATTGTTTCAACCCAACCCTTGTCCATTGATTTGATCCGGGCGATGAACCGGGAAATATATCATCGCGGGCCGGACGAGGAAGGAGTCTATCAATCCGGCAACGTGCTGTTGGGAATGCGCCGCCTCTCCATTATCGATCTAAAGGACGGCCAGCAGCCGATCTTTAACGAAGATGGAAGATACGTGATTGTGTTTAACGGGGAGATTTATAACTATCGCGAGCTGCGCCGGAAACTGCTGGCCGCCGGCCACGTGCTCAAAACCCATTCCGACACCGAAGTGATTGTGCACCTCTATGAAGAAAGGGGTGAGAGATGTCTTGATGAACTGAACGGCATGTTTGCGTTTGCCATTTATGACACGCTTAAAAAAGAACTTTTTATTGCCCGCGACCGGCTGGGAAAGAAGCCGCTGTTTTACTGTTTTGATGAGAACCGTTTCATCTTCAGCTCCGAATTGAAAGGTATTTTAGAGGTTTCCCCGCGGAAAAGACCGTTGAACCAAAAGGCGGTGGATGCGTACTTTGCGTTCACGTTTATTCCGGCGCCCCTGACTATCTTCGAAGGGATTCATAAGTTAGAAGCGGGGTGCTTTCTCAGGCTTAATTCCCGCGGCGAGATGGCCATCCGGCGTTACTGGGACCTGGCGGCAATTGCGAATAACGCCAGGCTGAACGAGGATAAAGACGTCTGTATCAAAGAAATCCGCGACCTGGTTCACAGTTCTGTAGAAATGCGAATGATTGCCGATGTTCCCTTAGGCACCTTTTTAAGCGGCGGCATCGATTCCAGTATTGTTGTCGCGGCCATGAGCGAAATATCCGACCAGCCGATCAAAACCTTTACCATCGGCAATACCATCAAAACATACGATGAATCCGACCGGGCGAGAATCATTGCCCGGCATTTTAAAACCGATCATAGCGAATGGTTTGTCGATAATGAGTACATCGTTTCCATCGCCGATAAAGTGCTCTCGAATTTCGATGAGCCGTTTGCCGACTCCTCGGCGTTGCCCACCTATGTGGTCGCCGAATTGGCCTGCAAGCATGTTAAAGTAGTCTTAACCGGGGACGGCGGCGATGAGCTTTACGCCGGATATGCGCGATATTTGATCTTCGATTACTTGAAGCGGTATTCGCAAATTCCCGCGCCGCTGCGCCGCTCCGTTATTAAACCGCTGGTGAATCGCTTCCCGGTGCCGGCCTCCCTGGCGACGGCGTTGAACAAGGCGCGGAAAATTGTCAATAATGACGGCGCTACCGCGTTCGAGCAGCACCATTTCATGCAGCGGTTAGGATATTCGGAAAAAGAAATCGTGCGACTTTTGCTGGGGAATAACTGTTGGACTCACGCCCGGCAGCTCGCGCAGGGAAAATATGAAGATTTGCCGGTAAAATCACCCCTCTCCAAAGCCTTATATACGGATATCAAGGTGGGATTGGAAGGGTGCATGCTTGCGAAAGTGGACCGCGCGACCATGCAAAATTCCCTGGAAGCGCGATGCCCGTTGTTGGACTATCGCTTAGTGGAGCATTCGTTTTCCATCCCGGATCACTATAAACTGAATAATGGGCAGTCAAAGTATATTCTCAAAGAAGCGTTTGCCCCCCAATTACCCCCGGAAATTCTCAAAAAACAAAAAATGGGATTTCAAATTCCCATCGGCGCTTTCCTGAGACGCGAGCTTCAAGGGAAAATGAACTGCTATCTTTCATCAGAAAAATTAGCCGCTTTGAATTTAGTGAATCAATCATACATCAAAGAATTGTACCAGGCTCATTGCCGCGGGCAAGACCGGACGTTTCAGGCATGGGCGTTCTACAGTTTCGCTCTGTGGGTAGAAAGATTTTATGATTACATCACTATCAACGATTGATCCCTTAACGATAGTCATCTTATTTTAATATCAGTTCCCCAACCTTTCAATTAAGAGATTTGGCGATCTGATTTTACCAAATTCGTTTTTTTCCCCTGGAGTTTTCCAGAATTTTCCATATTCAGGGCTATTTATATAGGTAGCACTTCGCATCATTGTTCCGATATCCGGCTTTAATAGAGCTTGATATACCTTTTCCGGCATCCACTCGCTGCTCTCCGTAAGGAAAAAACTGTTAAAACGATTCAGATATTCGGGGCTATTTTCAATCATATAATTGGTGATGATTTCACACTCATTTTCACGGTAACTCCTCTCTGGAAACTGGTAATTCACCGGAACTTCCGGGGTTCTTTTCACCATAATAGACCTAGCCACATAAAACAAATTGCTCTCGGCCCGGGAAGGTATGGAGGAGAAATAATCCCCGCTTAAATGAACCGCTTTATCGCTGATCACCAGCTTCCTGGGAGTGTTTCGTTTAGCCGATAAGGTATCAATAAATTCCCGGTACCAGCCGCCGCTCCATTTGCCGGTGTTGGGATTTTTTTTACCGATAATGGCCGGGTTCGCCACTAACAGGTTTGCCGCAACGTGAGGCGAGGTTGGGTATTTGCCCTCTTTAAAAAAATTCTCCAAATCCTGGGTGTTCCCCCAGCCAAACAGCACGTGAACGTCTGCCCCCCGGTCGTAATATTCGCTAACCTGTTTAGCCCAATCCGAAGCAAGTTTGGTTGCCTGAATCTTATACAACAAATTTATCGGTGCCAAAACGTCTGTTCTTCTTGCTCCAAAGAGATGCCAGTTCGTTTCCGAAGAAAATCCGCGCCGTTCCCGGGGATCGGTTACTCCATATTTCCAATCCCAGTAATTGGCGATAGAGCGAACGTAATCCGCGCCGAAACCAAAATAATCGCGGTAGCTTGAAATATCTGCGATCCTGAATGAATGGGCATTTTCCAGAAAAGAGGTGGGATCGTAAAATCCTCGAAAATCAAGCCGGAAATCATGAATGCTGCCGATTTGAACCCCCATCCTGAAAAGATCTTCCCCCTCCCTTCTGGTGATATGCGCAAAACGATTGACCACTTCTTGCAGCCTCTGGAATTTAAAGGTCAGCCATTCTGCCCTTCCCACGGCGTATTGGTATTCCTCGAATTGTTTGTCTGTCGTGTGCCAGTCGTACCGCCGCGGATCAATGTAGGAAAACCCCGGGAAAGTATGGGCGTTGACGTTCCAGGCGGCTTCCAGGTCGCGGAGGTTATGATATTTGCCTTGCAGATAAACTTGAAACGCGGTTATCTCCAGATCCGAATAACCGGTCATCTGCATCTCGGAATCTAATTCCATTTCCGCAACCAGGTTGATGGTGGGGGTAATTTCAATGGGCCGGGCGTTGGGGTTGTTTTTATATCTTTCATAAAGCGGGTCGCCCGGGGTGGTCAGGCGTTTTTTAACATAGCCTAACACGGCTATATAAAAGTTCTCCATTGCCCGGATTCCTTTAGGAGAGACCAGGTTGAAAAAACGGTTAGAAATATCATATTTTAAGGGAGCCTCTCCTTTAAAGAGATGTTTTCCATTATAACCGATATGAAAATCCTGCTTGGAGAAAAGTCCTTTTACGTTGGGATCGACCGGGTGGCGCAGGCCATCATCGGAGATTTCTTCATTCCAATCCGCCCATGGCGGCATAAATATTCCCATCGGCACCAGAATATTTACGTCCAAATCCGCCCGGGCGATGCTGGTTAAAGCCGCTTCAAAGCTTCCCTGGCCTCCTCTATCCGTGAAATCGAAATTTCCCGGTTCGTGTTCGATATTCTCCCATATCGCGTAAAGCTGCACGCCCGTTGCGCCCCAATTCTCTTTTATAGCACTCAGCCACAGCTTGCCATAATTGGGATCATTGATCGTCCAGGCATACGCGCTAAAATAGATGCGATATTCACCATTATATTGAGAATTACCCGCTGTGAACATAAATAAACTTAGAACGAGCAGTATTTTTCTCATTTTTTTCTTCCTTATGATTTGAAGGTCAGAATTGCCGCCCGGTCACGCGCTACGATAACCGATTGCACACCAATATGGTTCTTGATCCCTGAACGTAATTTTCTCCAGCCCGGCTTCCAGCATCATTTTTTCTATCTGGTTCCTGGTGAAGCGCTTTTCCAAACGGGTTCCGAAACGGTCCAACGCATCGGTTCGCAAGGTATATAAGCTCTTATTCCGGTATGAAGACAATGGAATATGGCTCACGTTCAAACCTACACGCTCTGCAATACCGGCGAATCTGGAAAGCGGGAAGTAAACCAGTAACGCAATCACCTGGCTGGCGACATATTTCAGCGGGTAGGGCAATATGGAAATACTTCTGCGTAATATATCGCTGACCCGCCAGACCGCCTTGAACCATAAGGGCCTGTTGTCGAAAGCATAATAAAGATAAATCAGGAATGGAGCGCCGGGTTTCAATTTTCTGGCGCAGGTGATTATGCCGGCGGCAGTATCCGGCGTATGGTGGAGAACGCCTATGGAATATCCAAAATCCATGGATCCATCATCCAATGGCATATCATCAACCCCGGCAAGGTGAAAAGTGCAGTTGTTGAAACCGGACAGATTTTTCCCGGCGACTTCAAGAGCCGATTTAGCCGGGTCTATGCAATGAAGCCTGCCAACCCGGGGGGCGCAAAAATAAGCCCATCTCCCGCTGCCGCAGCCCAGATCGAATCCTTCTGCATCGGGGGGCAGGCTCTTCCACGGGAACAATGAAAAGTACTGTTCAAAGATATTTTGCAGTTCTTCTCCGGCTACAACGGATTGGTCGAATTTCGACCACTCCCTGCCGAAGTCGGCTACTACTTTTTCATTAATATTCTTATTCATTTACGCTCTGGAAAACCTTTTACACAAATTCCTTCGCCAACCATCCTGATTGTTTCGCTGGAAATTTATCTAAATTTATAAACATATCAAAATTTGATTTTCAATCATTGCAAAGATTACACACCCTCATTACATTGATGACAGTTTGGTACCAATAAAGTAGAGGGGGAAATATGAACAAGCCTTTTGCACTCATATTTCTTTTCATCGAACTGACCTTTGTCCATTTCCTGCCCGCCCAGAACAGTTTTAACACCAATCTAATAGGCAGCTGGGCGCTGCCCGGTAGCCCTTATCGGGATATTGCCTTGCATGGCCATATCGGCTTTATCATTGGGAATGATTCATTGGGTTTGCGGATAATGGACTTCTCCGATCCTGCTAATCCGGTTCAACTCGGATCTAATCAAATTACAGGAGTACTTTATGAGGTAGCAGTCAGCGGGGATTTTGTTTATGTCTTAACCAAATTCCCCGGGGGCGGCGTCGCAATTGTGGACGCGACCTCGTTGGCCGACCCGGTTCAGTTAAGCTGGATACCGGTGGGCGGCTATATTTGGAATTTTACCCAAAAAGGGAATTATGTATATGTCGCCACCGGGGTGCCGGGTTTGAGAATAATCGACGTCTCTAATCCCGCCTCTCCGGTAGCCGTGGGGGCCTGGATCACCGGAACCGATGTGTATGATGTGGACGTGCAGGGGAATTACGCGTATGTGATATCTAATGGATACGGTTTGCAAATTCTGGATATTTCCAACCCGGCAAACCCGGTTTTGACAGGTTCCTACCTCTCTGGAGGGCCGAACTCTTTTGAAGGGGTGCGGGTCTCTGGTAATTACGCCTACCTGGTTATCCGTAATGACGGTCTGTATGTGGTAGATATATCCAATTCCGCCTCTCCGGTACTGGCGGCGGCTACCCGCCTGTACATGGATGTAATTGATGATATGGCCTTGCAAGATGGGTATCTCTATCTTGCCGGGTTCATTACCCGGGTATTTAATGTCTCCAATCCGCTTAATCCCTACGAAGCCGGGTATATAGACCCGGGCGGGAGGGCGCAGGGCATCGCAATTGACAATCACCTGATGTTTTTAACCGCGGCGGATGCGTTATCGATCGTTGAATTCCACCCGCTGAATTCCTTAATAGAATTGCAAAGCCCCAACGGAGGAGATATCTGGGAGGTTTTCACGAATAATGTGATCAGGTGGCGGTCCATCAACGTTTCTACTTTAAAGATCGAGCTGAGCACTGATAATGGCAGCAACTGGTCGCTGATCACCCCCGGGTGGGGCGGCGGAGCGAGCAGTTTCAATTATTATGTGCCCAATACCCCCTCCGAAGAATGCCTGGTAAAATTGACCAACCTTTTCGATCCCAACACTTACGACCTGAGCGACGGCAATTTTACGATTTACAACCCCAACTTTAAGGTCCTTCAGCCGAACGGCGGAGAGACGCTTATCATCGGTCAGAATTACGACATTCAATGGCTGAGCGTGGGCAGCGATAATTTAGATATTTACTACAGCCCGAATAATGGGGTGAATTGGAATTTGATTGCCGCTTCTTACCCGGCCCCGGCGGGCAGCTATTCCTGGGTGGCGCCCGGCCCGGTTTCACAGCAGAATCTCATCAAAATTGTGGATTCGCAAAATCCCCTGGCCAGAGATGTCAGCGACGCTCCGTTCAAAATGGACAGTTTGTATCAGAATTATTTTCCCCTGGAAGTGGGCAATACCTGGTATTTTACCAGAACCTGCACCTTATGCCCGACGACCTATTCAGCCATGGTGGTGGTGAAAGATACCCTGATGAGCGACGGCCAGGTGTGGGCGCAAATTGACTGTTTTGACCGGGACGCTTCCGGCAACTGGATTCAAAATCCCCAACACACCCGTTATTACCGGCAGGAAGCCACGGAAGTATTTCAATACCCGGATACGAAAATTTTGGATTTTAGCTGGTCAGCGGACTCGATATTCCAATGGAAGACCCCTGTTTGGCTGGGACAGGTGCAGTGGCCGGCCAGCAGCTATGTGGTTACTTCGGCTTCTACAGGGATAACATTTGGGAGACCGGTACGGGTTTTTTCGATCCGCTGGTCTCTGTATATTTACTTTGCCCTTGCCGATTATTTTGGCTTTTATACACTATATTGCAATTCCACACCGTATACCGGAGGCGAGTATATCTATCTAATCGGGTGTGTTATTAATGGAATACCATACGGCAATATACTGACGGATATAAAACCCGATATAACCGCGATCCCCGAGGCCGTTCTGCTATGGCAGAACTATCCCAACCCCTTCAACCCCACCACCACCATCCGCTATACCCTGCCCGGGGCAGCGCCGGTAACGCTAAAGATTTATACCATTACCGGCCAGGAAGTACGCACGCTGGTAAACCAGCGCCAGCAACCGGGGGAATACTCCATGGTTTGGGATGGCAGGAATAACAACGGCCAGCCGGTGAGTTCCGGGGTATATATTTACCGGCTGTGGGCGGGAGACGGATACGTGCAGAGCCGTAAAATGGTGCTGCTCCGGTAGGCTCCTCGGAAACCTCTCTGATGTTTATGCAATGCTCCGTCAACCCGGCGGAGCATTGTTTTTTGTAAAGCTTAGCGGGATATTTTATTGCCAATTGAAATTTCCCGCATTTTATCCTTACATTCCCCGCCTTGACTAAATTCCGAAAGGATTGTTGCGCATGAAGCACCGGGTGCTCCCTGTCTTGTTCTTATTGCTGCTCTGTAATCCGTACTTGCACTCCCAGGTCGTTTACGAACCCCTCTTCCGCAATGTGTATGATTATCTCAGCCGCTTAGGCCAGAAAGGGGTCATCGAATACAACGACCTCATCAAGCCCCTGCCGCGCTCCTACCTGGCGGAAAAGCTCCGGGAGCTTTCCGAGAAAGAGGATCAATTGACCCCCCTGGAGCGCAAGGAGTTAGCCTTTTACCGCAAGGATTTCTACGCCGAATTGGAGGCGCTGGCGGAAAGAAAACCGGTAAAGCAGGAGGTCAAAATCGCCGGAAAAGACCCCGGCGCCCGCCCGCGCCTGTTCTCCTACCGCGATTCCTTTTTCAGCCTCAACCTCAGCCCCATCTTAGGCTACCGGAGCGGCGCCAACGACGGGGAAAGAAATACCCATCGCTGGAACGGCGCTTACCTCTACGGTTATCTCGGCAACCATATCGGCTACAGCTTCGATTTCCGGGATAACCGCGAGGAGGGCGAGAACGTGGATTTTTCCAAAGCGTTTACCCCGGTTACCGGGGTAGTGCAGGATCTTTATGCGGACAGCACCGCATTCGAATACAGCGAGGCCCGGGCTACCCTTAGCGGCAACTGGTCCTGGGGAAGCCTCACCGTGGGCAAAGATTTCATCGAATGGGGCTACGAGCGGAACGGCAAGCCGGTGCTCTCCAACAAGGCGCCCTCTTTTCCGTTGATCCGGTTGGATATTCAGCCGGCGAGCTGGTTCAAATTCAACTATTTCCATGCCTGGCTGCGCTCCGACGTGGTAGATTCCACGGAAATGTACAAAACCCAGACCGGCACCGAGCGCATCCTCTTCCGGGAAAAGTATCTCGCCTCGCACACCATCAC
>WYBG01000082.1 GCA_011526015.1 Deltaproteobacteria bacterium
ACTCTGTCTGCCTTTTAGTTGGCAAGATTGGCGACAAACTCAACTTCATGATCTCTTAACTTCGACCGGTACGACTTTTTGATAATTTGCCCGGTACGACTTTATGATAATTAACAAGTGTTTTAGTTGGATTGTATCTGCACACTATAACACTATCCAAAAATATTTGAAATTTGCCACAGAGAACACAGAGAGCACAGAGGAATTGAGAAATTATGCCAGCCAGGAAGTGGAGCTATGCCGAAACTCTGTGCTCTCTGTGCTCTCTGCGAACTCTGTGGCTAAAAAAGTTAGGGACAAACTCTCAGATTTCGGCATGAAGAATCTATAACTGTGCTATCACGTGACATTTGAGAATTTTAAAAATTTCAACCGTCCCTGCCGGGACTGAGGCTCAAGGGGGGCTTTTTGTTCGCCAGCAATGAATTGGTGGGCTATTTTCGTATGTTCCTGTCACGAAGTGACCACTTGCCCCGATGGGGCTTGCGTGGTGGAACAAGATTCGCCATCCCGGGGGGATGAACGAACATAGCCCCGGACTTCAGTCGGGGGTAAAGGGAAAGACCTGATACAAGATTTGTTCCGCCAGGGGCGGCTGAAAACCTCTAATTCTCAGATGTCACGTGATAGTACACACTAAAACACTAAACCACCCGCCGCTCATTCGCCGCCGGGCCTGCTCTTCGCCTGAACGACCCAGCGCGGGGCGGAATCGATGGTCTGGCGGAGCAGGAGGTTCAACTGGCCGGCATGGTGCTGCACGTGGCGCAAGTTATAAAGAAGCAGCTCCCCGATGCTGAGGTCAACCCGCCCGAACCCGAAGCGCTGGCGGACCTTCTCTTCCGTCATGGCTGCAATGGCCGCCCGGCACTTCCGGCGGCCATACTCCAGGTAGGTTTGCAACTCCTCTTTGGTATAGACCCGGTCGGGTAGCAGCCCCGCGGGGTCCATCTCGTCAAGGGTGAAGGGAGCGGGAGGCGCGAATCCCTCCGCCGAGCCGGAAAGGTAAAAGTCGAGCCAAAAAAGCGTGTGATAGACGATATACCAGAATTCCGGTTGCCGGGAGCGATCAATCCAAAGCTCCTCGGGACAGGCTTTCATGGCGTTTTCGAGCATACCGATAGCTGCTCCGAACTGCTGCCAGACGATTTCTCTCCAGATTTTATCCATGTCAAAACTCCTGTTAATCCTTTCTCTGTTGCGTTTCGGCAAGGCCACGGTTTCGCCGCGGGAAACACCGAAACACTTTAATACCTGAGCACTATCTTACCGCCCGTACATAAAAGGATTTGAAGCGCACGTCGTTCGGAAAACAGTACCCATCGTAGAAAGATACGCTCCACTTCCGGGTATCGCTTTCAGTATCCGCGGTCCAGATTACGCGCTGGGCCGGGTCAAAAATCCTGGCGATGTTCAGATCCCGGTTGAGCATATCCCGTTCGACCAGGGACATCGCTTCTTCCAGGGTGGGCAAGCGCCAGTCGCGGTAACCTCCGAAATTATCCCGATTCAGTTGTTGAATGTAATCCCGGGCCTGTTCAAACGATAATGGCTGTGCGGAGCCGCGGCGCTGCCACATCAGCAGGCCTCCGAAATCCAGCGCCAGGCCGTCCCCCGCGGTTTCGAAACGGTTTGCATAGCCGGGCGCGGTTTCATTCCAATGGCGTTCGTAAAAATCGTGTTGCCGAAGCATCTCCCGCACTTTATCGGGAGAGAGTAAGGCCGGTTCGCTGCGAAACGGGCGGGCGTTTCGATCCAGGGAGTTGAACAGCAGCAGGGGCTCGGAGCGGTTGAGGCCGGGAGCATAGACCATTAGCATAATGATCGCCAATACCAGCACCGCCAACAGGGTGAACGCCCTCCGGCGCGACTTTCCCCGGGGCGATTTCGCGGGTTTTTGGGGAGCGGCCCTCGGCGCGACCGGCGGGGCTTTTTTTTCAAGGGGAATGGCAGGCCCCGGCGGCGTTTCAATTCCCGGGGGCGCCGGCCGGGGTGTTTCCGGAATGACGGTTTCTTTTACTGTTGATGGCGGAACCGGGGGAGCCGGGGCAGGAGTTTCCGAAACCGCCGGAGGTTTGTCGGCGGCGCGGCGTTTCTTATCCAGGGCTGCTACCACTTTCCGGGCTTTCTCATCTCCCGGAAAAATATCCAGCACGTTCTGTAAAATCCGGTAAACGGCTTCTTCATCCCCTTTTTGGTAGGCGCGCTTTGCCAGGGCGTATAGCTGCTGAACCCGCAGGCGCAGGCGTTCTTCTTCTACCGGGGCAGTGGCGAGGTTCTTTCGGAGAAAGATATCGCCCTGCAGCGTTCCCGCGCAAAGCGGTTGCATTTCGCGGCCAAACTTCCGGGCGTGGTACTGAACGTTGGCAAAAACGTATTCGTACAGATCATCCAGCAAGATTTGCGGTTTTTCCTGCTGAATTACCTGGCCTTTCAACCCTTCTAAGAGAAAATAAGTAAACAGCCCGTGCCCGACCGGGGCGAGTTCCAGCGCCACTTCACCGGCCTGGCAAGCTGCGAGGATGGCGCTTCCCTCCCCGGCCAGTATTTCCAACTCCCGGTCGGTCAATTCGATGCTGCCGGGGAAACCGGGATTGCGAAAGCTGCGCCCGCCCTCCCCGGGGCTGAAGGAGGCATCCAGCAATAAAACCGCCTGTTCCGCCTGCCGCCATTCCAGAAATTCTTTGATCTCTGCCAGGGAAATGGCGCTGCCGGGCAGGTCTTCGGCGTTGGCGTCCGCAGGAAGCAGGTATTTTTCGATGGCGGGGCGGCCGGAGCGGGAGGAGAGGTTCAGCGCCGGGGAACCGTATCCGGCAAAATAAATGTAAACCATGCCGGCGCGCCGGCGCAGCTGGGCACCCATGGCGGAACGGATGTTGTCCGCGGTGGCGTCTTCGTTCAACAGAAGGGTGATATGCTGCCGGGGAATTCCCCAGCGATCGGAATCGCTGAGTACCCGGAAGAGCGCCCGGGCGTCTCCCCGGGAAAATTGCAGCGGGGGAATTCGCGCATCACGATAGCGGTCAATCCCGATAATCACCGCGTAAGCGGCGGGCGATAAGGCGGTAGAATGATCCATGGACGGTTACAATATACGCCGCTGCCGGATTATCCGCAAGAGCCGTTACGATCCGGCAGCCCTGAAGAATGCGCCCATTCAAATTGTTATTAAGTGGTTACTGATCATTTTTAATATTGCTTATACATCTTTGGGGCGTATTTTTCCTGTTCCCGCCAGGGGGGGGATTTTATAAATTACAGAAAGATGTCCAGGTTGAACGGAGGAGTTGGCATGGAACTTATTAGGGTTAAGAAGTATCGAAGCGGATTTGAAACTTTCCTTCTCCCAGGGTTTGCATGGCCTCAGGGGTTAAGGGCAGGTTGCGCCAGGCTTCCAGCAATCTTTTGGCGATATTCTTCAGTGAACCCACCCCGTCAGGAAAAGCTTTTTTGAACAGGCTGCCTTTGGCGATCAACTGAAAGAGGGTAATAGGCTGTTTGCAGCAACAGATAGAAAATCTTACGAGCATTTTCATCTTCGCTAAAAGGATGTTCCAGTTCAAATCCTCCGTTCT